>NZ_JAJAFZ010000002.1:0-191040 GCF_025384895.1 Photorhabdus kayaii | reverse complement strand
GGTAAATGAATAATTAATAGAGACTATTTACCATGAAAGAAAAACATTGGTCAAAAATCCAATTTTTGCATGAAGCTGTAACTAATCAAAGTATTGTCATCAAAGGAACCCATAGCTATTATAGCGATTGTTGGAGTGGCGGTTTTGAAGAATCTGTCGTTCGCTATTTGTATGGTGATAAGATCAGTCTTCAATGGGAGTCTAAGTGGCCAATTGATAAATTGTATATTGGCGATTATGTTTGCATAGGTGCTGAAACTATCATTCTTATGGGTGGAAACAATACACACAGAGCAGATTGGTTCTGTTTATATCCATTCATGGAATATATCGAAGAGGCATATGTAGGTAAAGGTGACACGCATATTCATGATGGCGTGTGGCTTGGTATGCGTTCAATGATTATGCCTGGTGTTACTATTGGAGAAGGCGCTATTGTTGCTGCTAATAGCGTTGTCACTAAAGATGTTGAGCCATATAGTATTGTTGCTGGAACGCCTGCGAAATTAGTTAAATATCGCTTTGAGCCGCACATTATCAATGAGCTACTCGCGTTAAAAATATATGATTGGTCAGAAGAGAAATTTAATGCTTTAAAACCCTATCTCTGTTCTTCGGATATTAAGGCATTAAAATCTGCTGTAAGATCATATTAAGAAAAACAGTTAATTAATTCCGTAAAATAATTAATTAGGCTTGATTCGATTAATTAAGTATGTTTTTTAAAAATGTTCTATTGCTGAATTATTTAACCGAAGTCCATTAATTGTTAGCTTAAATACCGTTTCGGCATTCGAGCCGCAAACGGTATTTATTTAATATTCCTTCAATATAAAATATGCTACTATCCTCTTATGAAAATAAAAAATACACCGACGCCACATGATGCTATTTTTAAAAAGTTTTTAAGTCATATTGATACCGCCAGAGATTTTCTAGAGATACACTTACCTGCGACATTACGGGCAGTTTGTGATCTTGATACACTGCGATTGGAATCGGGGTCGTTTATTGAGGACAATCTGCGGGTACATTATTCCGACATTCTGTATTCACTAAAAACTACACAGGGTGAGAGTTATGTGTATTGCGTGATTGAACACCAGAGTTCCCCGGATAAAATGATGGCATTCCGGCTGATGCGTTACAGTATTTCAGCAATGCAATGGCATCTGGAGCAGGGACATAAAAAATTGCCGCTGGTTATTCCAGTGTTGTTTTATCACGGAAAAATACGGCCGTATCCGTGGAGTACCAACTGGCTCGACTGCTTCGATGCTTCGGCTCTGGCGGAAGAGATCTATTCCAGCGCGTTTCCGTTGGTAGATGTGACGGTAATCCCGGATGATGAAATCCTGACGCACAAACGGGTTGCATTACTGGAAATAGTACAAAAACATATCCGGCAACGTGATATGGCGGAGTTACAGCAAAAACTGGCCATACTGCTGGCGTATGATTACTATGCGGAAGGGCAGTTAGAAAGCATGCTAAACTACATATTACTGGTGGGAGATACCGCCGATCCAGAAGGTTTTATCCGGCAACTGGCAGAACAGTTCCCGAAGTATGAGGAGGTACTGATGACAATAGTGCAAAGATTGGAACATAAAGCACGTCAGGAAGGGCTTAAGGAAGGGCTTCAAAAATGTCAAGAAGCACGCGAAGAAGGGCTTCAAGAAGGATTACAGAAAGGTGAAAAAAAAGGTGAAAAAAAAGGCGAAGAGAAAGGTAAAAAACAGGCGATTCTGGAAATCGCCTGTAGAATGATGAACAATGGTATTGATCGTGAAACAATAATGAAAAACACAGGGTTGAGCCAGAAAGAACTTGAACAAATACATCACTGATTCGTGCTGAGAGCCGTAATCGGTATTTAAAGATTCGTGTTAGAAGAGGGGCTTGTCCAGCGAGTAACGGGACCGTCCCCTAGAAATATGAGGAGGTAATTGGTGACAATAGCGCAAAAACTGGAGCAGAAAGCGTTCCAAGAAGGATTTCAGGAAGCATACCAAGAAGCATACCAAGAGGCATACCAAGAAGGATTACAGATAGGTAGAAAACTGGCGCTTGTGAAAATCGTGTATGCAATGATAGACAATGGTATAGACCATGAAACGATAATTAAAATCATTGTGATGAGCCGGAATAAGATTGAACAAATAGCCGATTAACTTATGCTGACACTTTATTGGCATGAAAATTCGTGTAAATAAGTGGGCAAAACTTTACATATAAGCGGTATATTATTTGGATAAGTTTGAAATCATACTTTTTCTGTCGGGTATTAAGCTTTTTAATTGAAATAGTATTTGAATAATTAAAGAATATTCCTCAAATAGAATATTTGAAACATCGTAATTCGATAAATTTTCTCTTGGAAGCGGCAACCGGATTGGTTGCCTATACCTTTTAATCTAAAAAAAACAAATCTGGATGTATGCACCTCTGAATTAGCCGTTCTTAGAATAGGAAATATTTCCGTTATTGGTAAATAAGCGAATGCTGAAACAGGTTGAATTAAGCCATCATACGAAAATAGATTCAGTAGATATCTGATATTCTTTTGGCGCTTTTAATTAAGATTTCTTTGTAATCAGGCGTCTGTTTTTCCACATTGGAAAATATAGCTTGAAGTGTGGCATGGGTTATTTCTTTGTCGGCGAATTCTGGCATGCCGCTATTGAACGGGGGTTCTGGGCTATATTGTATCGCTAGTTGGACTGCTTGGGCATATTCTTCACCTTTGATTTCAGCAAGCAATGTTAAACCGAAATCAATACCTGCGGTGACTCCACCTCCTGTAACCCGGTTTCTATCGATAACGACTCTTTTATTAACCGGTATTGCATCGAATTTGTTGAGATCGTCTATCATCGACCAATGAGTCGCCGCCTGATACCCTTTTAGCAAGCCTGCGGCCCCTAACAGGATAGATCCTGTACACACGCTGGTGACCCAAGATGCTTTACTTCCCACTTTATGTATCCAATCAAGCATGTCTAATTCGGCAAGCAAAGCATAAGGATTTCCTGTACCGGGAACACACAAAATATCCACTTTATTTAATTGCTCAAATGTAGTGCTCGGTGAAAATGATATATGTGCCAGCTCAGTACGCACCGGAAGTAAATCGCGCCAGACATATTCAATATTTAACCATCCTCCTACTTCAAGAACTGTCGCGGGACCAATCATATCAAGTGGCGTCATGCCTGGGAAAATGACAAAAGCGAGAGTGGGTTTTTCTCCAGACGATGTATTCATTAATGAAGATAATGTCGCAGGATATTCCTTAGATGTGTTTTTCATGGAGAAGTTTTCCTTATCGAGATTGAAAAGAGAACTGAAATTCATATGCCGCTATTTTTAGCGATCGCTGAACATCTGTATTCCCGGTAGTAAATTGATATACCCGTCATCTTTCAAGTTGCCTCTTTGTTGGCTGCACTCGCTCACCCCGGTCACATAGTTTGCTATGCTCCCGGGGATTCACTCCTTTGCCGTCGCGATGCATCTTGAAATCCATTGGGTATAGAACAACTGTAACCGTAAACTAATTGGCGTATATGACAATATTGCGACGATTTACGCCAAGTGCCATAATTGCCTTATGGACATTAAAACTCTCTATTTTGTGATCTTCCCCAACGTAAATCTGCTGGACCTTTCAGGGCCATTGCAGGTCTTTACCACAGCTAATGAGCTAGCAGAGAAATCTGGTCACAAACGGCCTTATGCCATAAAAGTCGTGGCTTGTGATCCCGGACAGGTAATGACGCAGGCTGGAATAACTGTGCAGGCAGAACCTTTACCTAAGTTGGATTCTCCTGCCGATACTCTGATTGTTGCAGGGGGCATTGGCGTTGAGTCAGCGGCGAACCATCCGCCATTGCGTAATTGGTTAAAGGGACATGCATCGCTGGCTAGGCGTATTGTGTCTGTATGCAGCGGGGCATTCATTCTGGCTGCTTGCGGGTTGCTTGATGGCCGCAGAGTCGTTACGCACTGGAATAGCTGTGCCGAACTGGCCCGGCGTTACAGTAAGTTGCGGGTAGAATGTGATCCTATCTTTATTCAGGATGGTCCGGTGTGGACTTCTGCTGGTGTCACCGCAGGAATTGATTTGGCTCTATCATTGCTGGAGGAAGATTTCGGTCATAAACTGGCACTGGATGTTGCGCGGGATCTCGTTATGTTTCTCAAACGTCCTGGTGGACAGGAACAGTTTAGTGCTCCACTGGCATTACAAAGCAGTACCAGTAAATTTGCAGATCTGCACGCTTGGATGATTAACAATTTGGCGGGAGACCTTTCAGTGGCAGCTTTGGCTGCTCGTACCAATATGAGTGAGCGTAGTTTCGTGCGCCACTATGGCCAACATGCAGGGATTACGCCAGCCAAAGCGGTGGAGCGATTCCGCCTAGAAGCGGCGCGTCATCTTTTGGTTGAATCTACGCTATCGCTCAAGTGCATAGCCTCCCGTTGCGGTTTCGGCTGTGAAGATACTTTACGCCGCAGTTTCTTCCGGGCGTTCAGTAGCACTCCACAGGACTACCGTAAGCACTTCAAGGCAACATTTTAGCTATTTATTCCCTGCCATCTCTTTCTTCAATCGTCGCCACAACGTAGTACGGCTAATCCCCAGATATTCCGCGGTTGCATGGTGATTGCCAGAAAATCGTTTCAAGGTTTCATGAGCTGAAAGTGGTGCAACAAGTGAAGATTGTTGAGTTAAAGAGGGGAAAGACTTCATACTTTGTTCTGCCAGCTTGAGTGTAGATTGGCGCTCCGGTGAAAGCGCTAATATCAATTCCGGTGTTAAGGTATGCTCAGGATGGGCACTAAGGTATAGCGTGAGCCGCTCCATAAGATTACGTAGTTCCCGGACATTACCGGGCCAATGATAGGCTTGCAATGCCTCCTGACAAGCAGCAAGCTCTTGCACTCTTGATTGTGATACCGGCAAATTTAATGCAGCAAATGCTCGTCGCAGATATTCCAGCGCCAATATACCAATATCATGACCTCTTTCCCTGAGGGCCGGAATGTTGATGCGCAATACACTTAGGCGATAAAACAGGTCTGTTCGAAAACGCCCTTCTTGAACCCAGGTATCCAAATCGCAATGTGTGGCGCAGATGATCCGAACATCAACGGCAATAGGGCGGTGTCCTCCTACTCTGACAACGGATTTTTCTTCCAGTACCCGCAATAGCCGTGTTTGAAGAGGCAGTGGCATTTCACCAATTTCATCCAAAAATAGTGTGCCTCGATGCGCAACCTCAAAAAGACCTGCACGACCTCCCCGCCGAGATCCGGTGAAAGCGCCTTCCTCATAACCAAACAATTCAGCTTCCAGTAAGGATTCAGCAATGGCGCCACAGTTAACGGCGACAAATGGCCGTTGATGTTTACCTGTAATCTGACCATACCGCAGGGCATATTCATGGTGAATGGCTTGTGCCACCAGCTCCTTCCCTGTACCACTTTCCCCTTGTATTAGCACTGTGGCAGGCGAGCGGGCGTATAGCATAATAGTGTTGCGCACATGTTCCATTACCGCTGAATCTCCCCGGATATCATTGAGAGTATGGCGGGTACGTAAACTATTCTCGGTTGGATAGGCAGAAATTGAAGCTTGGCTGAGCTTGGTCATTCTGGCAATATCCAGTGCATCATGGAATGCCTGGCGAATAGAATCAGCAGAGTAGACAAAAACACCCACCAATTCAGCTTCATAGGCGAGGTCGGTAATTAGCCCGGCACCGACAATCACTTTAATGCCAATGGCTTTTAGTGCATTGACTTGGGCCCGTGCATCTTCTTCCGTTACGTAACTGCGTTGTTCAATACGCAAGTTGAACCGTTGCTGAAATTCTTCTAGCGCAGGTAATGTATTCTGATAGGTGATAACACCAATACGGGAGCTGATTTGTCGTGCACGGGCCAATGCCTGCATAAAATCAAAACCGCTGGCCTTAGCAATGATGACGGGTACTGACAAACGGCTTTTAAGATAGGCGCCATTAGAGCCGGCACAGAGCACGGCATCACAACATTCAGTTGTTAACCGCTGACGAATATGTTGAACCGCATTTTCAAACCCAAGTTGGATAGGCGTGATATTGGCCTGATGATCGAACTCTGGTGTGATATCACGAAAGAGATCAAAAAGACGGGAAACAGAGACTGTCCAAATGACCGGTTTATCACGGTTATCACGTTCTGCTGATGGTGCTTCTGCCATGCGATTCCTCATCTGTGTGCTGTTTTCTGTACGCTGTTTTCGTTTTTCTTAGCTGAACTTTATTCGCTTTTCCTATCACAATAATTCAATGTTTCGCAATTGTTTCATTCATGTTTCATAAAACGTAATTGATTCATTATGGAACAGATGAGTTTTTCTATCAATGGTACTTTCCTACAAGCTAATAAATATTTTTAGTGCTATTTTTTAATTTAAAAACAAATCATTAACTTTTTGTTGTGTTTGTTTTTTAAAACCATTAGCTATTTTTGACTTTATTGGTACGTATATTGCTGGATAACAAACGTGTTTCATTATAATAACAATGAGGTCTTATATGACTCTTTCCTCTGCCGGTTTGGCATTTCGTCAGGCTATAGAAGCTGAATCCCCGCTACAGGTTGTCGGTACCATTAATGCGAATCATGCGTTGCTGGCAAAACAGGCGGGCTATAAAGCTATCTATCTTTCTGGTGGCGGTGTATCGGCGGGTTCGTTGGGTATGCCTGATCTGGGAATTTCAACGCTGGATGATGTGTTAACAGATATTCGTCGTATTACGGACGTATGCGATTTGCCATTGTTGGTGGATGCTGATATCGGTTTTGGTTCTTCTGCCTTTAATGTGGCTCGCACAGTGCGTTCCATGATTAAAGCGGGGGCGGCGGGGTTGCATATTGAAGATCAGGTCGGCGCGAAGCGCTGCGGTCATCGTCCGAATAAAGAGATTGTATCCAAAGAGGAAATGGTTGATCGCATCAAGGCCGCTGTCGATGCCCGTACTGATAAAAATTTTGTCATTATGGCTCGTACCGATGCTTTGGCTGTTGAAGGATTAGCCGCGGCGCTTGATCGGGCAAAAGCCTATATTGAAGCCGGGGCGGATATGCTGTTTCCTGAGGCGATCACCGAATTACATATGTATAAAGCATTTGCGTCAACAACCGGGGTTCCTATATTAGCCAACATCACTGAATTTGGTGCGACTCCACTTTTCACGACAGAAGAGTTGAAAAGTGTGGATGTCTCTATTGCGCTTTATCCACTTTCTGCTTTCCGGGCAATGAATAAGGCAGCCGAGCAGGTTTACACCACACTCCGCCGAGAAGGGACACAGAAGAGCGTGATCAGCATGATGCAGACTCGCAACGAGTTATATGAAAGCATCAATTACTACGATTTTGAACAAAAACTGGACGTGCTTTTCTCCCAGAAAAAATCTCAATGACGGACATCCCCACCTAATTTCGTCGTTTTATATGGCATAAAAACCGTAGAGGTGATACCCATGAGCGAACAGAACACGATGACTGAGTTAACCACTTTTAAGCCTAAAAAATCGGTAGCCCTTTCTGGCGTCAGTGCGGGTAACACTGCACTTTGTACAGTTGGAAAAACCGGTAATGATCTGCACTACCGTGGTTACGATATTCTTGATCTTGCAACCCAGTGTGAATTTGAAGAAGTTGCATACCTACTGATCCACGAAAAATTGCCTTCCCGTGCTGAATTGGCTGCCTATAAAACGAAATTAACCGCACTGCGAGGTTTGCCGGGTAGCGTAAAGGCCGCACTGGAAACATTACCCGCAGCCGCCCATCCTATGGATGTTATGCGTACCGGCGTCTCCGTTCTGGGTTGTACATTGCCTGAGAAAGACGATCACAACCTCGCGGGAGCGCGTGATATTGCTGACAGATTACTGGCCTCTCTCAGCTCCATGTTGCTCTATTGGTATCACTATAGCCACAATGGACGCCGCATTGAGGTGGAAACTGATGATGTGTCGATAGGCGGGCATTTTCTGCACCTTCTGCATGGTAAAAAACCCTATGAATCGTGGGAAAAGACCATGCATACCTCGCTAATCCTTTATGCGGAACACGAATTTAATGCCTCGACATTTACCAGCCGGGTTATTGCAGGAACTGGCACAGATATTTACTCCGCCATCATCGGGGCGATTGGTGCACTGAGAGGGCCAAAACACGGTGGAGCAAACGAAGTCTCTTTTGAAATTCAACAGCGCTATGAAAATCCTGATGAAGCAGAGCGTGATATTCTGGCGCGTTTGGCGAGAAAAGAGGTCATTATTGGCTTTGGTCATCCGGTTTACACTATTTCTGATCCCCGTCACAAAGTGATTAAAGATGTGGCCCTGCAACTTTCTAAAGAGGCAGGAACCACCAAAATGTTTAATATTGCGGATCGACTAGAAGCGGTGATGTGGGCCAATAAAAAAATGTTCCCAAATCTTGATTGGTTCTCAGCGGTTTCCTATCACATGATGGGCGTGCCAACGGCGATGTTTACACCGTTGTTTGTGATTGCCCGCACCGCAGGATGGGCTGCTCACATCATTGAACAACGTATTGATAACAAAATTATTCGTCCTTCAGCCAACTATACCGGGCCAGAAAATCGAGTATTTACGCCAATAAGTAAACGTGGGTAACGCTATTTTTGATGCAGAGATTCCTGCATGGGTGTTTTTTTAACAAGGAATTATTATGTCTACCTCTGTTGCAAGCAATCATCCTGAATATGATCAGGTCATTGCGGATATTGTGGATTATGTTATGGAATACGCCATCACATCATCCGTTGCCTATGAAACGGCTTATTACTGTTTTCTGGATACGTTGGGTTGTGGGTTAGAGGCACTGGAATACCCGGCCTGTAAGAAATTACTAGGGCCGATTGTGCCGGGGACAGTGGTGCCCAATGGCGTGCGGGTACCGGGAACCCAGTTTCAACTCGATCCCGTACAGGCGGCATTTAACATTGGTACGATGATCCGGTGGTTAGATTTCAATGACACATGGCTTGCCGCTGAATGGGGGCATCCATCCGATAATCTCGGTGGCATCTTGGCAGTGGCTGACTGGCTATCAAGAAATGCTGTTGCTGGTGGGAAAAAGCCGCTCACGATCAAAGATGTTTTGACGGGTATGGTTAAAGCACATGAAATACAGGGATGTCTTGCACTGGAGAATGCATTCAATAAAGTCGGTTTAGATCACGTTGTGCTGGTAAAAGTGGCTTCGACGGCGGTTGTTGCTGAAATGTTGGGGTTGAACCGAGAAGAGATCCTGAGTGCGGTATCATTGGCTTGGGTTGACGGTCAATCACTGCGAACTTACCGTCATGCTCCCAATACCGGCTCACGTAAATCTTGGGCTGCCGGTGATGCAACATCCCGCGCGGTTCGCTTGGCCCTGATGGCGCAAAAGGGTGAAATGGGATATCCCTCGGTATTAACCGCAAAAACGTGGGGATTCTATGATGTCTCGTTCAATGGTCAGCCTTTCAAATTCCAGTGCGCATATGGCTCTTATGTGATGGAAAACGTGCTGTTCAAGATCGCTTTCCCGGCAGAATTTCATGCGCAAACTGCGGTGGAAGCTGCAATGAGTCTGCATCAACAACTGAAAGACGCTGGTAAGACTATCAATGACATTACAAAAATCACTATTCGTACCCATGAAGCTTGTATACGGATTATCGATAAGCAAGGCCCGTTAAACAATCCTGCGGACAGAGACCACTGTATTCAGTACATGGTTGCGATTCCTTTGATCTTTGGTCATCTTACTGCGGCGGATTATGAAGATAGCGTTGCGGCAGATCCCCGCATTGATGCACTGCGGGAAAAAATAGTGTGTGTTGAAGATCTTGATTTTACCCATGATTATCATGATCCGGAAAAACGCTCTATTGCTAACGCATTAACTGTTACGTTTATAGATGGCAGCCAGCTCGATGAAGTCAAAGTTGAATTCCCCATCGGCCATGCTCGTCGCCGTAAGGAAGGCATTCCATTATTGCTGAAAAAATTCAGAACCAACCTGGCACGTCAGTTCCCTGAAACGCAACAGAGGAGAATCCTGTCTGTTTCCCTTGACTGTTCGTTGCTAGAAAACATGCCGGTAAACGAATACCTCGACTTATACGTTATCTGAATTTCCAATACTATCGGCCGCCGCTCTCCCAAGTGCCGCTCTATCATCTACGGCAGCACTAGGAGAGATTATTTCATTCAACGCCTTAAACAAATTGGTAGTGTGGGCCGCCCGGCACGGATTTATTTTGTCTCTCAGCTTCGTGACTGGGCAAGGGTTTACGGAGGTTTTTGTTAAAGAGGAAAGTGGCATTTGAATATCTGAATGATTTCGTTTGTTGAGCACAACTATAACTCTTGTAATTAACTCCGAGGGTTTCTTTCTAATATATTCGTTTTTTTTTGATTAGTGTTTGGCTTTTATTAGTGTTTTGTTTGTGTTAATGTTCAGCCTATGTTAATGTTCCATTTGTACTTTAAATATAAAAAATTATTTCAAGATGTGTTTTACTTTTGCCTTCGCATAAGTTGGCTGGCTATTATTTTTCAACATATATCGAAGTAGAGAATTAAATAGCACAAAGCTAATTGGCTATAATTTGAATGGGGTTATAACCGCAGTGGATTTAAAAATGACATTATGGAATAAAAAAGATATTAGAAATATGCGGAGTTCTATGTTTACAAAACCATTATGTGAATACAAGTCTATCCATACCTATTATAAAGGCAACAATTATAGATAGAAATTACAGGAAATAATTACAGGCAACAATTACAGATAGCAGAAATGGCTATTTTTTAGAAAAATAGATTAGGGAATAAAATAGTGATATACCCTATGGATTTCAAGATGGATCGCGACGGCAAGGGAGTGAATCCCCGGAGCATAGATAACTATGTGACCGGGGTGAGCGAGTGCAGCCAACAAAGAGGCAACTTGAAAGATGACGGGTATAAACAGATTACTCCGACTTAAATCAATTTGGCTTTTATCTGAATTACTGTGGAGTTATTATGGAAATAGAAGAAATATTTAATAATTATGAGTCTAAAGCTCGTTCATATTGCCGTAGATTTCCCGTAGTATTTAGAAGTGGTATAGGTTCTACCTTAATCGATATAGAGGGTAACAGTTACATTGATTTTTTATGTGGCGCTGGCGCGCTGAACTATGGACATAATAATACAATCATAAAACAACAAATTTTTAAGTATATTCAAGATGATGGTATTATTATGGGGCTTGATTTGTACTCGGAAGCAAAAATGGAGTTTATATCGACATTTGTTGATAAAATTTTGCAACCAAGGCAGCTTGAATATCGTTTACAATTTACCAGCCCTACGGGTACGAGCGTCATTGAATCTGCGGTAAAATTAGCAAGAAAGTATACAAAAAGAGAAAATATTGTTTGTTTTACCAACGCCTTTCACGGTATGACGGGGGTGTCGCTCAGTTTAACAGGTAGTCAACATCATCGCCAACCTGGGTTATATTCTCAGATTACGCGCTTACCATTTGATGGTTATATCGATGGAGAATTTAATTATATAGGATATTTTAGAAAGTTACTTACCGATTCCAGTTCAGGGGTTGATCTTCCCGCTGCGGTAATTCTTGAGACTGTACAAGGAGAAGGCGGATTAAATGTTGCTTCTGTTGAATGGTTGAGAGCGTTGAGAGAATTGACCGAAGAGTTCAACATTCTACTAATCGTTGATGACATTCAATCTGGTTGTGGTCGTACCGGAACATTCTTTAGTTTTGAGCGCGCGAATATTAAACCTGATCTCGTTTGTCTTTCCAAATCTATTGGCGGTATTGGGCTGCCTATGTCTTTACTGCTTATTTCTCCCGATATCGATGTGTGGAAACCGGCAGAAGACAACGGCACATTTCGAGGTAATAACTTAGCATTTGTTGCTTCAAAAGCGATGTTAAATGAATATTGGGGCGACAGCTCTTTTCAGAAAATAATTCAGTATAAGGCTGAATTAATCCGAACGCACTTGAACGCTTTAGCTAAAGAGTATCATGAACTTGTACTGCGAGTTAAAGGGATTGGATTCATGCAAGGTATAGAAATGATGGATTCCTCATTAACACAGTATTTGGTGAAGCATTGCTTTGAAAATGGTTTGATTGTGGAGTTGTGCGGCCCCAATGATGAAGTGTTGAAATTGATGCCTGCCTTGACTATTGATGAAGAGACACTTGTAAAAGGATTGAAGATTATAGAACAGGCTCTCGCCAGTTTAAAAGCGAGGAACAGTGATCACGTCGAAAGTAAAGTTCAAAGGTTACCGGTTAGCAGCAATTATTAGCTAGGAGTGTAGAATTATGAGCCGTGTAGTAGAACTTACTAAGTTTAATCAGCTTGAATTTCATCAGACACTTGCTCGGGGATACGTAATTGTTTACCGAGGATTATTGCAAGACTGGCCTGCGATAAGACAATGGGATGCTAAATACTTTCAAGATAAGTGTCCTCAAATTGACGTTGTGATCAAATTTTTTGATGCAAATGGCGTGCGTTCTGAGCAAACCAAAATGTATCGTTATTTAGAAATTCTGAATGCATATAAAAAAGGGGAGATGGGTAACGATATTCCCTATTGTCATGACATTCCTATCTTTTTACAAGCTCAGCAGTTACTTGATGATGTTAGTGATTTTCCTCTAACTATTTTGCCAAAGCTTTATCGCAATGAATGGTGGAAATTTGTTCAATTTTTTATGTCTCCAGCCGGCGCTATAACGCCACTGCATTTTGATACTTTAAGAACGAACAATCTATTTTTTCAGATAAAGGGAAGTAAAAGATTCTCTTTTATTCCTTGGGAAGAAAGAGATGCTTGTTCTCGTCGAGGGTGGCGCTGGTTTGAGTATAATCCTGAAATTCAGCATGTGGGTGAGATAAACAAATCCACGATTGAGGTGCATCAAGGCGATATATTAATCATGCCAGCGGGTATGCTTCATCATGTAAGAACGTTGACTGATAGCATTTCTTTTAATATCGATTTTCATACTCGATCTTCGGCCCTTGTCAGTTTTAGGAGCATTAAAGAAAAAATGCCGCGTGAAAATTTGTATTACAATTGGCTAAGTTTATGTGGACTTTTGGGATTAATGAAGCGCGAAAATTTTTTCGAGAAGTACCGCCCGTATCTTAATTATATTTCTTAGAAAGCAAGTAGGTTAATTATGAAAGTATCTTTGATTGATGTCGATAAAGACAACTATGAGGATGTAATGTCTCTTGAAGTTGAACCTGGACAGGAAGTTTTCGTCGCGCCAAATTCAGAGTCAATTGTCGAATCACATTTTAATGAATATTGCAGAGCAAGAGTGATCTGCTACGACGAGGAGGTGGTGGGTTTTGCAATGTATGAGCGCTGCGTTAATGAAGGCAAACCCAACGAATATAATCTGTATCGAATGATGATTGATAAGTCTTACCAAAACCAAGGTATTGGCGGAGCGGCGATGCAGTTATTACTGGATGAAATGAAACAGCAGCCTGATTGTCACAGGATTACTGTCTGTTATGACGAAACTAGCGAACGCCATAAATCATTTTATCAACGTTTTGGTTTTGTGGAAGTGGGCTATTATGATGAATATGAGGAAATGCTGGCTGAAATTATTGTTAGGGGATGATTTTAATGAGCTTGTAAATAATAAAAACTAAAAATAACATCTTTCAAAGGGATTATAGTATGTTTCTAGATAAAGTTGAACAGCTTGTTATTCCACTAAATCAACAGCAAAAGGAAATTTATCTTGATCATATAAATAGAGAGGATACCTCAGCGTTCAATATAGGTGGTTATGTTGAGATTAAACAGTCTATTAATATAAAGAATCTCGAATGCGCCATAAAACACACTATCCAAGAACACGCTGTACTTCGATGCTTAATAGTTGATAAGTACTCAATGCCGCATCATGTTGATTCGGATGCGCTAAAAGGTACAGTCGAGTTTGCTCATATTGTTCAAGACCATCACTTTGAACTGTCTCATTTAGATCTTTCGGGTGAAGAAGAGGCGGAATCTAAAGCTTTGGCTATTGTTGAACGGATATTCTCTGAGCCATTTAGATTAGCACAGGATGTGCTTTATCGAGTCGGCTTAATTCAGTTGGCTGCAAATCGTTTCTGGCTATACTTTATTTCTCACCATATCATCATTGATGGTGTCGGTTATGCTAACTGGTTTCGAAGTATTTTCGACGCCTACCAGCAATTGGAACTGGGAAATACGCTTAAAGAAAACACGGGAGTACGGTTTCTCGATCTTGCGGCACAACCGTTACCGGAGAATTATAGTCAGCAACTCGCCAAAGCAGCTAAATACTGGAAAGAGTTGCTTCATCACTTGCCGGATGTGCCTTTCCAATGTAGGAAAGAAGGCTTTGGAACTGCTGATTCAAGAAAAAACAGCAGGCTTGTACACTTTATCAAACCTGATAGATATCAGTCATTTTTAACCAAGGCGAGTCAGTGCAATTTACCCATATCGCCACTTTTTATTACAGCTATTGCTTCTCTAGTAAACCGTATCAACCAAAGTGATGGGGTCCTTATCGGGACGCCTTTACATAATCGTACTACATCAGCTCAACGCAATATGGTTGGTTCGTTTATATCGATGCTACCGGTAATGTGCGTGCAAAATGAGCAGATGTCGGTGGCTGAATCAGTGGCAATGACAGCACGTACTATAAAAAGTGGCTATCGTTATCGCTCTTATCCTTCGAGTGCCTTATATAAGGATTTGTCTTTACGTGCTCAAGGTCGTGAACGTCTTTTTGATATTGTTTTTAACTATCAACAGATTGATTTTGATTTCAGTGCTAGTGGCTTGGATACGGAGACTCATTACCTTAGCCATGGACGTGAAGATATTCCTCTCACCGTTATATTATGTGATTACGGTGACAAGCAAAGCACTCAGCTTCAACTAGATTATCGTCATGATTATTTCTCGTCACATCAGGCTGAACATTTATTGCAAAGCATTATGACTTTGGTTGAACAAATGGTTGCACAGCCTGAAGCGTTATTAACTTCACTTGATCTGGTGAGTAAAGACGTTGAACAGGCGTTATGGCATCTTAGTCAATCGGCTGTGCCAAGAGAAAAACCTGTCTGTCCGACCATCACATTAGTGCATGAGCAAATTGAGCAATATGCAAAACGGCATCCTGATGCCATTGCTATCGAGGATGGCGAACGACAAATGTCTTACGCCGCATTGAACGATAAAGCCAATCAGTTAGCTAACTATTTAATTGAGCAGGGGGTTCGGCCTGATAGCCGTGTTGCTATTTGCTTGCCGCGTTCGAGCGAGATGGTCGTGGCGATGTTGGCGACGCTGAAAGCCGGAGCTGCTTATGTACCTATGGACCCTGATTATCCCGATGCTCGTTTGCAGTTTATGCTGACCGATGCTGAACCTGTTGTTTGCATAACAGTGTCTTCCATTGCGTATCGATTCGCAGCATGCGAGATCACAACACTATTGCTGGATGATGCTCAGCTTAATGAACATTTGGCTTTGCGTTCTGTGGCAAACATATCTGCAAGCAATATTGGCTTACAGTTGGAACATCTGGCTTATGTGATTTATACCTCCGGCACAACGGGGCAGCCCAAAGGGGTGATGGTTGAACATAAACAGTTGAGTCATTTTATTGCACACATTACAGAGTTTTATAGACTGACTGAACATGATAAGTTTTTGCAGTTTTCTTCGGTCAGCTTCGATATTTCCGTGGAAGAATGTTTCGGCTCCTTATGTAACGGCAGCACTCTGGTGTTACGAGCTGATGATATTCATTACGATTTTGATGCATTTTGGGCATTTTGCCGACATCATGAAATTTCGGTGACCAGTTTACCTACCGCTTTTTGGCATCAACTGGTGAATTACAGTCGTCAACCTATTGATTCGTCACTACGTTTAGTGATCTTAGGCGGCGAAATGGTTAAATCGGTTAGTGCTCGCGAATGGTTCGAACGTGGTCCTGCTATCGAACTTATCAACACATACGGCCCGACCGAAACAACCGTAACCGCGTCTGCTTACTGCATGACATCCTTGGCTGATGTCACGGCGATGATCCCCATTGGTAAAGCTAATTATGGCACTCAGCTTTATATATTAGATACGAATTTAAAAAGTGTCCCCTTAGGGTTTCAGGGGGAATTATATATTGGTGGAACAGGTGTAACACGTGGCTATCTTAATCGTGAACAAGATAGCGCGAAGTATTTTGTGGCTAATCCTTTTGGTTCGGGGCGACTTTACCGCACGGGAGATATCGTACGTCAGTTACCCGATGGTAATTTAGAATTTATTGGGCGCAATGATAACCAAGTAAAAATAAACGGTTTTCGTATTGAACCGGAAGAAATCAGCAATCAATTAATGGATTATCCCGGCATTCATGAAGCGGTTGTTTATCCTCGACAGCTTGGCTCTGATGATCGACTGCAATTAATTGCTTACGTTGTTGCTGAAGGAACCATCAATATTAATGCCATTCGTCTGGCGATGAAGAACAAACTGGCTGATTACATGTTGCCTGTTGCCGTTGTGCAGTTAGAAAAATTACCCCTGACACAAAACGGCAAATTAGACTTTAAGCAATTGCCGCTACCACAAAAACAAGATTATAGTCAGCAGGAATTTGTTGCCCCTGAAGGCGAAGCTGAGCGGGTATTAGCACAACTGTGGCAGTCGCTATTAGCTTTAAATAAAGTCAGTCGCCATGACAACTTTTTTGCTCTGGGCGGTCACTCTTTATTAATTATGTCAATGCGAGCAGAGTTGGCTCAACGTGGTTATGAACTGCCTATGCGCACGATTTACCGAACTAACACGCTGGCAGAACTGGCATTACATTTATCTTGTGTCCGTAAGGATGAGGAAACGTTAACCCACCAAGAGGTGGCGGTTAACAAGCTTGCAGAGCATGTTGAACATATTACGCCTGATATGTTGGATATGGTGATTTTGAATGAAAAAGAGATCGCAGTTATTTGCCAACAAGTTGAGGGCGGCGCCAGTAACATACAAGATATTTACCCATTATCGCCGTTGCAGGAAGGCATTTTCTTTCACCATCGAATGAATGAACAGCATGATACTTATATCATTCCCATTCTGATAAAGTTTACTAATGAGCAAAAGCTGACCGCATTTCTACATACGCTTGATAAGATAGTGGCGCGTCATGATATTTTCCGCACCTCTATTCATTGGCATGATTTAACCACGCCAGTTCAGGTTGTTCATCGAACCGCTGCTGTTCCTTTACAATGGCAAGCTGTTGCTCCAGGTTTCTCAGCATTGGAAACGTTGGCGGAATTATCTGCTATTGAACACCACCATATGAAGCTGGATCGTGCGCCTATGATGCAAGCGATTGCGGCCAAAGATACGAAGACCGATGCGTGTTTTCTACTATTAAAGCAACATCATTTATTAAGTGATCATATTTCTGTCTTATTGCAAATTGCAGAAATGCACGCTTTGCTTGAAGATCCAAATGTATTATTGCCCACCCCGGTTCAATATCGTGAGTTTGTTGCTTATTCGTTAAGCGCTAATCAATCCAATAGCGGTGTTGATTACTTTAAAGCTAAACTGTCTGATGTTGCTGAAACCACCGCGCCTTTCGGGTTATTAGATGTTTATAACGACGGATTGAAAATAGAGACTGTCAGAGAATTGGTCGGTCCGCGTTTAGCGCAACAGATTATTGGCCTGTCTATTCAACACCGTATCAGCGCTGCGAATATTTTTTATTTGGCTTGGGCGTTGGTGGTTGCCAAATGCAGCGGTAAATCCGATGTTGTTTTTGGCTCCATGATGTCAGGACGACAGCAAGCTATTCGTGGTAGTGATCGTATTCTGGGCATGTTGATCAATTTGTTGCCTATACGCATCAATTTGGCGGATTTGTCGGTAAGCGAAGCATTAAAGCAGATTCATGATGAGCTCATTGAATTAGCTGACTATGAGCATTTTCCGCTTTCCGAGGCGTTGCGTTACAGCGCTTTGCCGGGTGGCACGCCCTTGTTTACCAGTTTGTTGAATTTCAGTCATAAAAGCGAATTAGCTGTTGCCAACCAAAGCCATCATTTTGAAATGATAGACACTAAAGAGTATACCAACTATCCGTTAGAAATGGGTGTTGAGCAACTCGATGATGATTTCATAATACAAGTTCATGTTGAGTCACAAGTCGGGGCGAATAATGTTCTGACGTATATAAGAACAGCATTGGAAGCGATTATTCATGCACTTGGTCAAGCTCCGCAAACACCATTGTTGACATTATCCATAACGCCTATTCGCGAACAGCAGCGGATTATTAATGAATTTAATAGTCCTGTCGTTGCTTATGATAAAACAGTGGCGATTCATCAACGCTTTGAACATCAGGTAGTAAAAACACCGGCGGCCATTGCGGCTGTATGTAATACAAATCGCATCACTTATGCTGAACTTAATCAGCGTGCTAATCAGCTAGCTCACTACTTGATAGCACAAGGCGTGGTACGCAATCATATTGTTGCTATCTATGCAGAACGTTCCATTGAGTTTGTCATTGCCATGCTTGGCATTATGAAAGCCGGCGCTGCTTACGTTCCTTTGGACCCCACTAATCCTCCTGAGCGTTTGTCGTATATGTTGGCTGACTCTGGGGTTAATGTGGTTTTAACGCAAAGCCATTTAAATGGGTTAACCTTCAATGGTCAGAAACGTTTTTGGTTGGATGTTGACTGGCCCTCATTGGATCATTACCCAAATACTCACCCGGAGATCGAGTGTTATCCTGATGATCTGGCTTATATGATTTATACTTCCGGTTCTACTGGCAAACCTAAAGGTGCGTTGGTGCACCATGCCGGGGCTTTGAATCATATTGATGCTGAATTTGATGTTCTCGGTTTTATGGGGAGTGATAACCAACTGTTATCACGTAACTTTCTACAAAGTGCAGCTTCTTCTTCCGATGTATCTGTGTGGCAATTTCTGGCGCCTTTGTTAAGTGGGGGCAAAACAGTCATTCTGCCTGATGCGATGGATTTGCCTGAATATGTTCGTGTGTTGCAAGACGAACAAATTCATCTGATTCAAACCGCTCCGTCCGTGTTGAAAATATTGTTAGAACACTTGCTTAGTCAGGGTGAGGCAGCAACGCCATTGCCGGATCTGAAATGGTTAATGATTATTGCTGAACCTTGTCCTGTGCCTTTGGTTAATCGCTGGTTGCAATATTACCCTGAGATTCCGGTGATGAATGGTTACGGGCCTAGCGAAGCATCGGACGATATTACCTATTTTATTATTAACAAACCGCTAGAAGAGCGGGTTAAAAATATTCCTATAGGCAAGCCGTTGCCAAACCTGACCATGTATGTTCTGGATCAACATATGCAAATTCTGCCGACTAATGTTATTGGCGAATTATGTGTGTCCGGTGTTGGTGTGGGCAAAGGTTATTGGAATAAACCTGAAAAAACGGCAGAAAGTTTTAAAGATAATCCCTTCCACACCATGAACGGGCATGGGGCCCGGCTTTATCGCACCGGCGATTTAGGTTATTGGAACGCCAATGGCAATCTCGAACTCATCGGGCGTATTGATAATCAGGTAAAAGTTCGCGGTTTTCGTGTTGAACTGGGGGAAGTTGAGTCGGCTTTGGTGAAGTTACCCCAAGTGGCGGAAGCTGCGGTACTCGTTCATAAAGACAGAACGGGTGAAAATTGCCTGGTTGCTTATCTCGTATTAACTGCAAATGTTGCTCAGGTTGAGCAGATTATTAATAACATTAAGCAGGGATTAAGCCATCACTTACCGGATTATATGATCCCCGGCTACTATGAGATTCTGGATAAGATGCCATTGAATGCGGCGGATAAAATTAATCGCCATGCATTGCCGAAGCCTTGTTTAGTGAATCATCACGTTGAGTGGGTTGAACCTGCCAACAAGATCGAGCGAGCATTAGCCGGTATTTGGCAATCAGTACTCAATGTTAACCGGGTCAGTCGAAACGACAATTTTTTCTACCTCGGCGGCCACTCTTTATTGGTTATTCGGGTCATTTCAAAAATACGTGCAGAACTTGGACGGGAAATTGCCGTTAAAGCTATTTTTGATCATCCAACGCTTGCCGAGCTTGCGGTTATGCTTGAACAGCGGGCGGTGACGACAGTGGATTCGATTCCCAAACAGCCACGAACTGGTGAGTTACTGCCTCTGTCATTTGCGCAAGAACGCTTGTGGATTCTTAGCCAAATTGATCAAAGTAGTGCGGAATACAATATGCCGATTGCATTTGCTGTTGAGGGCGAATTTGATGTTGGCGTAGCTGAACTCGCACTTAATCAAATCATCGAGCGTCATGAAATATTACGTACGGTCTACATTAAGAAAGATGGCAAACCGTTCCAGAAAATTTTATCTGGGAGAAATCTGACGCTTAATTATATTGATTTAACCTGTATGCCTAAGGAGCAACAAAGTCAGCATGTAGCTGAATTAATGGAAAAAGACGCTAAACAAATTTTTGATCTAAGCCGTGATTTAATGATTCGAGCCACCTTTATTCAACGTCAAGTCAATAATGGCGTATTGCTATTTAATGCTCATCATATTGCGTCTGACGGCTGGTCTGAAGATATTCTTACCCATGAGTTTATTGCTTATTATGATGCTTTACGCAATGGGAATAATGTCGACATAAAGGAACTTGATATTCAATATGCTGATTTTGCAGTTTGGCAACGTGACAGGTTGCAAAGTGAGTATTTAGCGTCGCAGATCAGCTATTGGAAGCGGCAGTTGGATGAGATACCACCCGTACACGGTTTACCGCTGGACAGGCCGAGGCCGAAGGTGAGACAACATCAAGGTGCCGTGGTGACAGGCTCATTGCCGGAGGAGACGACGCAAGCACTTGTCAGTTTGGCCAGACAGCATCAACTGACTCCGTTCATGCTGTTCCATGCTGCATTGGCATTATTACTATCTCGTCACAGCAACAGCCATGACATTGTGATAGGTACGCCGGTGGCGAACCGTTTGCAGGCAGAGCTGGAAACGCTTATTGGCTTCTTTGTCAACACCTTGATATTACGCGTGGATACTCGGCACGCGATGCTTAGTGATTACCTTTCTCATGTCAAACAGGTGCATCTGGATGCTCAGGCCAATCAAGACGTGCCGTTTGAACAACTGGTTGAACAGTTACAAGTAACAAGGAGTACAGCATATACGCCATTGTTCCAAATCATGTTGACGACCGATACAGATTATGGACTGACTAGTGACGTTGGCGAGGTGACCTTCAGCCTGCCGGGAATGAAGCTGAATTCAATAGCTCCGAACCATATCCAAACCAAGTTTGATCTCAATATTGACTTGAGTATTAGTGAACATAGATTGCATTTGCACTGGGTCTATGACACCAGCGTGTTCAGTCATGAACATATTGAGCAGCTCAATGATCACCTGTCACGTTTACTGGTAGGGCTGGCCGAAGCGACGAAGGCCGATGACGATACACGGGTTTCGCTTGCCAGTTTGCCGATGCTGTCAAATGTGGAGATCGAGTACCTGCGGCATACTCTCAATGATACTTATGTAGAATATCCAAAGAACCAATGTATCCATGAGCTGTTTGAACAACAGGTCGAAGAAAACCCCGATAACATTGCGCTGGAGTGCGGTGATCGCCAATTGACTTACAGGCAGCTCAATGAAAAATCTAACCAGTTGGCGCACTATCTGTTGGAACACCACGCTATTGAACCGGATACGCTAGTCGGTTTATGCGTGGCGCGTTCACTGGAGATGGTCATTGGCATTTTGGCGATCCTCAAGGCAGGGGGAGCTTATGTGCCGCTGGACCCAAGATATCCTCAGGAACGTTTGGGTTACATGTTGGAAGATGCTCAGCTTGAGGTGGTGCTGATCCAATCACATCTGGAGCAGGTACTATCAGGCTTCAATGGTCATCGGGTGATATTAGATAACCTTGGCTGTGCGAATGGTCAAATCAGCACGGCATACCGCCACTACCCTACCACTAATCTGGATAAGCATTCATTGGCGTTGACTGCCGGTCATCTGGCCTATGTAATTTACACCTCAGGATCAACGGGTAAACCTAAAGGGGTGATGATTGAGCATAGTAATACAATTGCCATGCTCAGTTGGGCTTGTTCGCAATATACCAAGGAGGACATTGCTTGTGTTCTCATGTCAACGTCTCTGAACTTTGATTTATCAATATTTGAACTGTTTTTACCTTTAGTCTCGGGTACACGGGCGTGTATTGTTGAGGACATTCTGGTTCTACATCAAGGCATTGACCGCAAGGTGACTCTGATAAATACAGTACCTTCGGCAATGAACTCTCTGGTTGAACAAAATGCGATACCGAAGGGGACTCGGGTTATTAATTTGGCCGGCGAGGCGTTATCTGCAAATTTGGTCAATGCAATATATGAGAAAAATCAAGGTGTAACAGTTTATAACTTATATGGACCGTCAGAGGATACGACATATTCTACTTGGGCGAAATTGGATTCTCCCGTGCACACCACACCGGCTATTGGCAGGATTATTAGCAATAGTCAGGCTTATATTTTGGATAAAGAGCAGCAACTTGTGCCTTACGGCTCTACGGGGGAGCTTTATATCGGCGGCGCGGGCTTAGCCCGTGGTTATCTCAATCGTCCTGAACTCACGAAGGAACGCTTCGTTGCCAACCCATTGCATGATCTGACCAATATCAATAGTAGTGAGCGTTTGTATAGAACCGGCGATTTGGTGCGCTACCTGTCAGACGGTAATTTGGAGTTCGTTGGTCGTATTGATGATCAGGTGAAAATCCGTGGTTTCAGAATAGAGTTGGGTGAGATTGAGTATCAACTCAATCAGCAGGCCGGAGTGAACTCGTCTCTGGTGCTGGTCAAGACAACGTTGACAGGCGACAAACAACTGGTTGCCTATATCAAACAGGTATCGGATAAGCTGACGAATGAGAGGGAGCGTGCAGAGGAATGGCAGCAGGCTCAAACTCAGTTTATTCAGGGTATCAAATCTGCATTAGCCAAATCCTTGCCAGACTACATGATACCGTCAGTCATGATGGTGGTTGAAGAATGGCCGTTGACGCCTAATGGCAAGATTGACCGTAAGAGGCTGCCTGAACTCAATACAGAGCATGATAAAAGCGATAATTTTATTGAACCGGTTGGTGAAACGGAAATCTCTTTGGCGGCAATTTGGCAAAGGGTACTGAATGTCAAACAAATATCGCGTAACGATAACTTTTTTGAACTAGGCGGTCACTCATTATTGGCAATCAAATTAGTCACGGAAATCAATGCTGCATTTGTCATTGAGCTTGGTGCTATGCAGGTTTTCCAGACACCTCTCTTGCATGAGCTTGCAGAATTAATCTGCAACCAGCAATTACAAGGACAAATCCAAAGTGAGCTTGAAACGGCAGGTGAAGAGGGGTGGTTATGATGGACATGTTTAAATTAGTTAAAGATGCTTATGAGCAGGGTGTATTGCTATTCAGTAAAGAGGGTAAGTTAGGGTTTAAGCTAAAAGGGGCTGACTTCCCTGATGAACTAAAAGCCAGGATTAAAGCACACAAAGCTGAGCTGATTGATTTTCTCGATAAAGGCAGAGTGGATATCCCTGGTAATGAAATGGTGATTGAACCGGCTCTTCGAACCCAAGAGTTGCCACTAAGTTCTTCACAGCAACGGATCTGGTTTATCGAGCAGTTTGGCGGTGGGAGTACCGCCTACAACATGGTGTCAGCCTATACGGTAAGTGGTGAATTTGAATTGGCGGCGGCGAATCTGGCCTTGCAAACCATCATAGATCGACACGAAGTGCTGCGTACTGTTTACCACAGCGATGAAAATGGAACCTGGCAGGTTATCAAGCCGGAGTGGTCATTCGAGATAGCCCAATCAGATATCCATGATATAGGCGAAGCCGGGCAAGAGGCGTGGGTTGAGCAGGCCATTCAGGATGAAATGACCTACCGATTTGATTTGGCTCAGGATGTGATGGTGCGTTGTCGCTATATCAGCACTTCGATGAAGCAGGGCGTGCTGTTATTTAACATGCATCATATTGCTTCCGATGGTTGGTCGATGGGGATATTGGTTAAAGAGTTTGTGAGCTTGTATCAGGCTTATCGCCAAGGTCGGGCTAACCCGTTACCGGCGCTGGAGATTCAGTATGCCGATTATGCGGTCTGGCAGCGCAGCCCGGAGAGAGAAGCTCAGTTAGCGGCAGGGTTAGCATATTGGCAGCAACAGTTGTCGGATTTACCCCCAGTACACGGGATGCCTCTGGATTACGCGCGACCAACCCATCAAACCAGTCATGGCGGCAGTTATGAATTTAGCCTGAACAACGCGGTTAGCAGAGGGTTGCAGCAACTGGCGCTGGTGCAGGGTTGCACTCTTTTTATGGTATTGCATGCGGCGTTTACGGTACTGCTCGGTCGCCACGGCGGGCAACGGGATATTGTGGTAGGAACCCCGGTAGCTAACCGTTTGCAGATATCATTAACGCCGTTGATAGGCTGCTTTATGAATACGCTGGTGTTGCGCAGCGAGTGTGATCTCGAACAATCATTCATCGATTACCTAGACTCGGTCCGGGAGATAAACCTGACTGCCCAGCGGCATCAAAATGTCCCATTTGAGTCATTAGTGGAGCGATTGCAGCCGGAACGTAGCACCAGTTATTCACCGTTATTCCAAATCATGTTTTCTATGAATACGAATGACCGTGTGGCATTGCAACTGGAAGGGGTAAGTTTGCAGCCGCGGCCAGAACAGACCCGCAATGCGATGTATGAATTGACGTTAGAGGCCCAGCAAACAGAGGAAGGTCTGACTTTTAGTTTCGAGTACAACACGGATTTGTTTGCAGAGGAGACAATAAAGCGGCTGGCGGCGCGTTTGACGACTTTGCTGATGGGCATAGTGGCCTCTCCGACCGAAAAGCTTGGTGATTTGGCGCTGTTGCCGCCGGAAGAGCAGGATTATCTGCTGCACAATTTGAACCAGACCGCAGCAGAGTATGACCGTAGCCAATGCATTCATGAGCGGATAGAAGCATTTGCTGAACGAACGCCGGATGCCATTGCGCTGATCTTTGGCGACCAACAGTTGACTTATGCTCAACTCAATGCCCGCGCTAATCAGTTAGCGCATCAATTAAGAGCTCAGGGCGTTTCAACGGGTGGACGAGTTGCTGTGTTGTTGCACAGAGGCATCGACATGGTTACCGCACTATTGGCAGTGATGAAAGCAGGCGCTGCGTATGTTCCGGTTGATCCCAGCTTTCCTGCCGACAGAGTGCGGTATATGCTGAGCGATGCGGAGCCACAATGTATTATAAGCAACCGCGAATGTGCATCACGATTAGTCGGTTTTGCGGAACTCACCTGCTTACTGGATCGCCTTGATCTTAGCCAATCACCCACCACAAATATTCCTAAACAGTCGATCGGTTTAGCCGCGTCTGCTCTGGCCTACGTGATTTACACCTCGGGTTCTACGGGCAAGCCCAAAGGTGTTATGGTCAGCCACTCTGCGGTTAATAACTTCTTGATCTCAATGCAAGATAACTTGCAGTGTATGGCACAGGACAATATTTTAGCCATCACGACGATTTCCTTTGATATTGCAGTGTTAGAGCTCTATCTGCCTTGGCTGTCTGGTGCCGCTTGTGTCGTGGCGGCGCAGCAGGATGTGACTGATCCCGCCAGGCTGATTGCGCTACTCGAACAACATAACATTTCGTTGTTACAAGCCACGCCAACAACGTGGAATATGTTGCTTGAATCGGGCTGGCAGGGGCGCTCGTCGTTAAAAATGATCAGTGGTGGCGAGGCTTTGCCATTAGCGACAGCAACGGCATTATTGAGCAAAGGCAACGCGCTCTGGAATATGTACGGACCGACGGAAACCACGGTTTGGTCAACCATTGAGAAACTGGACGCACAACGGCTTGAGCAGCAACTTGTTACTATCGGGTTACCGTTAAACAACACCACGATTTATTTACTTGATGAACAATTAAAGCCGGTGCCTTTTGGGGCGGTGGGAGAGTTATACATCGGCGGTGATGGGCTTGCTGAAGGCTATTTTAAACGAGCAGATCTGACTGCTGAGCGATTCATTAACCTGACATTCTCTGACGGTTTAACCGCTAAGGTTTATAAAACGGGTGATCTTGCCCGTTACACTACCGAGGGTTCACTTGTCTATCTGGGCAGAAATGATTACCAAGTGAAATTACGGGGCCATCGAATTGAACTTGGCGAAATTGAACAGGTTATTAACCTGTTTCCACAAATAACCCGCTCTGTTGTGGTTGCGCTAAACGATCAGCAAACACAACAGTATCTCGTGGGTTATGTGGTCGCCGAGCAACAAATTGATATTGATGCGCTACGTCAACATCTTGAACAGAAATTGCCGGCCTATATGTTGCCTAGGGCAATTATTCAGCTCGAAACATTGCCACTGACGTTAAATAACAAGATTGATCGCAAAGCGCTTCCGGCACCGCAAGACAGTGATATCGCGATTAAAGCCAGTACGCCACCTATCGGCGAGACAGAAGAAGCACTGGCAGCTATTTGGTGCGAAATGCTCGGTATTGAGCAAATAGGCCGGGATGACAACTTTTTTATGGCTGGAGGCCACTCATTAATTGCGACTAAGGTGATCACAAAGGTTAATGAGCAGTGTCAATGCCATTTACAGGTAAGAGATATCTTTGAGGCTGCAACAGTGGCTTTACTTGCAGAAAGAGTGCCTTATGCAGCGTCGGATAAGCGTTATCTGACGATTCCTATTATTGAACGCAAGACAAATTTATTACCGCAATCTTATGCTCAACAACGGATCTGGTTTATTGAGCAGTTTGGCGGTGATAGCACCGCCTACAACATGGTGTCAACCTATACGGTAAGCGGTCAATTTGAACTGGCGGCCGCGAATCGGGCTCTGCAAACCATCATAGATCGGCACGAAGTGCTGCGTACTGTTTACCACAGCGATGAAAATGGAACCTGGCAGATTATCAAGCCGGAGTGGTCGTTTGGGATAGCTCAATCGGATATCAGTGATATAGGCAAAGCTGAGCAAGACGCACGGATTGAACAGGCCATTCAGCATGAAATGACCTACCGATTTGATTTGGCACAGGATGTGATGGTGCGTTGTCACTACATCAGCACCTCGATGGAGCAAGGTGTGCTGTTATTTAACATGCATCATATCGCTTCTGATGGCTGGTCAATGGGGGTATTGGTTAAGGAATTTACGAGTTTGTACCGGGCTTATCGTCAAGGCCGAACTAACCCGTTACCGGCGCTGGAGATACAGTATGCCGATTATGCGGTCTGGCAACACAGTGCAGAAGGAGAATCTCAGTTAGCGGCAGGGTTAGAATATTGGCAGCAACAGTTGTCGGATTTACCCCCGGTACACGGAATGCCTCTGGATTACGCGCGACCAGCCAACCAAACCAGTCATGGCCGCAGTTATGAATTTAGTCTGGACAATGAGGTTAGCAAAGGGTTGCAGCAACTGGCGCTGACACAAGGGTGCACTCTTTTTATGGTGTTGCACGCGGCGTTTACGGTACTGCTCGGTCGTCACAGCGGGCAACGAGATATTGTGGTGGGAACCCCGATAGCTAACCGTTTGCAGACATCATTAACGCCGTTGATAGGCTGTTTTATCAATACGCTGGTATTGCGCAGCGAATGTGAGCTGGAGCGATCGTTTATCGATTACCTGAGATCGGTCCGGGAGATAAACCTGTCTGCCCAGCGGCATCAAAATGTCCCATTTGAGTTATTAGTGGAGCGGTTGCAGCCGGAACGTAGCACCAGTTATTCACCGTTGTTCCAAATCATGTTTTCTATGAATACGAATGACAGTGTGGCGCTGCAATTGGAAGAGGTCAGTTTGTGTCCGAGGCCGGAGCAGACCCGCAATGCGATGTATGAGTTGACACTGGATGCTAGCCAGACAGAGGAAGGTCTGACTTTTAATTTCGAGTACAACACGGATTTGTTTGCAGAAGAGACAATAAAGCGGCTGGTGGTACGTTTTACGACCTTGTTGATGAGCATAGTGGCTTCTCCATCCGAAAAGCTTGGCAATTTGGATCTGTTGCCACCGGAAGAGCAGGATTACCTGCTGCATCGTTTGAACCAGACAGCAGTGGAGTATGACCGTAGCCAATGTATCCATGAGCGGATAGAAGCGTTTGCTGAACAAACGCCGGATGCCATTGCGTTGGTCTTTGGTGAACAACAGTTGACTTATGCACAACTTAATGCCAGAGCCAATCAGTTGGCACATTATTTGGTTGTTCAGGGCGCCAAACCGGATTCAATGATTGCGATATGTATTGAGCGAAGTATTGAGATGATTGTGTCGGTACTTGCCATCTTGAAATCGGGTAGTGCTTATTTACCGCTCGATCCTGCCTATCCGCAAGAAAGGCTTGCTTATATTATTGATGATGCACAGCCTTTGATGGTGATAACCAACAGCCATAACCAGAAATTATTGCCTGAAAACAGTCCATTTAGCATTGATGTGACGACAACCTCGTTTGCCGGGCTTTCAACCGATAATATTCCCGCCACTGAATTAAGTTTGTGTTCTACCCACTTGGCCTATGTTCTCTATACCTCAGGTTCTACGGGCATGCCGAAAGGTGTGATGATTGAACATCAGGCATTGGTGAATCTGGTGGTGGGGCTTGCGGATGCCTATCTTTATTCAAAGCAGGATCGGGTACTGCAATTTGCCGCCCTCAGTTTTGATATGTCTATCGAAGAGATATTTGGCGCCCTTGGTAATGGCAGTACTTTAGTCTTACGTGGCGAAGATTGGTTGATGGATGTCGCCACTTTCTGGCAAAGATGCCGGGAATACCAGATCAGCGCGGTGAATTTGCCAACCACGTTCTGGCACGAAGTAGTCAGTGAAGAGACGGTATTGGTCCCTGAGCATATTCGCCAAATCAGTGTCGGAGGCGAGCAGATTAAGCCGGATAAAGTGGTTGCATGGTACCGGCGACCGGGGCATTTACCCCGTTTAGTCAATGCCTATGGGCCAACGGAATACACGGTCAATACTTGCATTGCCTACGATTTTCAGGGAGACACCCTCAGTATTGGGCGGCCAATTCAAAATACGGCCATCTTCTTGTTGGACAAAAACCAACAGCTTGTGCCTTTTGGCGCTGTTGGGGAAATTTGTGTCGCGGGTGACGGCGTTGCGCGGGGCTATATCAACAAAGAGCAATTAACCCGTGAACGATTTATGGATAATCCTTTTACAAGCCGCTATCCAAAGCTCTATCGAACCGGCGACTTGGGACGTTACTCACTGGCCGGGGATATTCAATATTATGGGCGTGATGACCATCAGGTTAAGATCCGTGGATTCCGTATTGAGTTAGGGGAGATAGAAACAAGGTTGCGCAGCTTGCCGACAATTCGCGATGCGGTTGTCATTGCTCGGGAGGATGAACCGGCTCACAAGTATCTGGCGGCCTATATCACCCTTGATGGTCAGCAGAAAATTGCTGAGATCCGACACCTATTAAGTCAGCAATTACCGAGCTATATGGTCCCCGCCGCTTTTGTGGTGCTAGAGGAAATACCGCTTACCGCCAACCGTAAAGTGGATCGTAAAGCGCTCCCTAAACCAGATTTTGTTGCTCAGGGAGAAATTGAATATATCGCGCCGGCCACTGAACAGGAGACACTGCTAGCTGAAATTTGGCGAACACTGTTTGGATTGGTGCAAGTCAGTGCTGTTGCCAACTTCTTTGAGTTGGGTGGACACTCGTTGTTGAGCATGAAGATGCTATCCCATCTTAAAAAGCAGGGTTATCGATTGGATATTCGAGCCTTATTTGAATACCCGAAATTGCGGGATATGGCGAAACAACTACAGGCAATTGAGCAGGAATCACCGCTGTTAACAGCCCATGAAGCACTGGAAAGTAGGGTTTCCCTGTCAGAAACTGAGCGGGCCTTGATCGTATCTCAGTCGCCGGGAGGTGAGCAAAATATTGTTGGCATTTATCCTTTGGCGCCATTACAGGAAGGGATCTTGTTCCATCACATGATGTGTGAGCAATCTGACCTTTATGTGACGCCGATGCTGTATTCATTTCCGTCAAACACCGCGATGGAAAGCTTTATTGGCGCATTGGATAAAATAGTACAGCGGCATGATGCGCTGCGAATCGGAATTTTTTGGCAAGGCATTGATGAACCGGTGCAGGTTATCTACAAAGAGGCACCATTGCCGGTGGTTGACATCGATTTGAGGGATGATGTTGATATCCAGCAGCAGTTAGCGCGGTTTATGGAACCATCACAACAATGGATGGATGTTACTCAGGCACCGTTGGTCAGAGTAACCCGGTTTATCGACCGCCAGCAAAAACAGCGCTATGTCATGGTGCAGGAGCATCACCTGATAAGTGATCATGTGTCATTGGAGATTATTCAAGAAGAGTTGCTGACTATCTTGGCAGGTGATGAAAAATCACTGCCGGCAGCGTTGAGTTATCGGGAGTTTGTCCTAAACGCTATCAGCCAAACCGACACGAAAGCGGCGCAGCAGTTTTTTACCGAGCAGTTGGCTGGGGTTGATGAAATCACGGCACCCTTTGGGATCACAAGTGGAATGGTTGACAATAACTTATTCACTGAAATCCAAGTTGGCTTGCCTGCGGATTTATCCGCACAGATTCGTCGGTCTTCTTCTGCCTGGCGGATAAGCCCAGCGCTTATTTTTCACATGGCATGGGCATTGGTTCTGGCAAAAACCAGCGGCACTAAAGATGTCATATTCGGTACTGTATTATCTGGTCGCTTGCAAGGGGTTGATCATGTTGAGCGAGTCGTTGGTTTATTCGTCAATACCTTGCCGCTGCGTGTTGATTTGAGTCAGTTGAGCGTTGATCAGTTAATGCAGGAAATGCAACAGAAACTGGTTAGCTTGCTACAATTCGAGCAAGTACCGACTGCGATTGCTGAACAGTGTAGCAAATTGGCCGGTTCTAGCCGTTTATTCGACAGTATCTTGAATTACCGTCACTCCGAAGTGAGTGGCGAGACAAGTGAGCTTAACCAGCTTTGGCAAAAAACCGGCATTGAGTTAGTTAATGTAAAAGAACGTACCAATTACCCGATTACCCTATCCATTGACGATTTTGGTGATGATTTTTCTGTTGCAGCCCAAATTGACAGTCGATTTGATGCTGAACGCTTGGTGGTGTATCTCATCAATGCTAGCAGGCAACTTGTTGCTGCTTTACAAAGTCAGGAACAGGTTGCCGCACTGTCACTCGACATCCTTGATGCTGAGGAACGAGCGTTCCTGCTGCATTCGTTAAATCAAACGGTATTACCGTATGACAACTCACTCACTCTGATTGATAGATTCGAAGCCCAAGTTAAGGCGACTCCCGATGAGATTGCGTTGAATTTTAATGGCGAGACGATGACGTACTGTGAGTTAAATCAACGAACCAATCAACTCGCGCAGTCTCTCCTGAACCGGGGGGCGAAAGTGAATACTCCCGTCGTGATGTTTATTGAACGCTCCTTCGAGATGGTCATCACTGTTATCGCCATCTTAAAAACGGGCGCCGGTTATGTGCCACTGGATACCTCATTACCGACAGAACGCTTAAACATCATTCTTAGTGATCTGTCTGACGAGATCTTAGTCACGACGTGCGCCTTGAATGATAGGATTGCGGTAAAACGCCAGAAAATGGTGTTATTGGATGACCCTTGCACAGCAGAGATACTGGACAAACAGCCAATCAGTAATTTGGCTATCGAATCCTCTTTGGATGACCTCGGTTATGTGCTCTATACCTCAGGTTCAACGGGTAAGCCTAAGGCGATTGAAATGCCACAGCGGGCGCTGAGCAATTTATTACAAGGTATTAGCCAGCTTGAACCCGCGCTTGCGGGGCCGAACCGTTGGTTACAATTCTCATCAATCGGTTTTGATCTCAGTTTTGAAGACATATTCATGCCGCTGTTGTCCGGGGGATCAGTACAGCTTATTGATAAATCGACTCAGTTGGATATTAGGCTGCTCGCGAAGCAAATCCAGCAGGCGCAACTTCAAGTTCTGAACTTACCTTATGTGGTATTGCAGAATTTGGCTGAATATAGCGGTGTCAATGGGCTACAGTTCCCTGAATTAAAGGTGATTGTTTCGAGCGCTGAAAGGCTCAAAATCACGGCGGCCATCAGACAATTTTTCACGACACATCGTCACTGTACGTTAGTGAACCACTATGGCCCGGCAGAGACTCATGTCGTAACGTCTAAGACATTACAGGGAGAACCTGCTTCATGGCCTGATTTGCCGACGATTGGCCGATCATTGCCTAACGTGGCTGGTTATATTTTGGATGAGTATTTGCAGCCTGTCCCGATGGGCGCCATCGGCGAACTGTATTTGGCAGGGGACTGTTTATCAAGAGGCTATTATCAGCAGCCCCAGCTTACCGCAGAGCGTTATCTTGATTGCGATTGGGTTTTTGGGAAACGAGTGTATCGAACCGGGGACTTAGCCAGCTTTCATCAAAACGGTGAAATCAACTACTTTGGCCGCAACGACCATCTGGTCAAGATCCGTGGGTTCAGAATTGAACTCGGTGATATCGAAGCCCAATTGAGTAAGTTCGATGGAATAACCGGAACCGTAGTCATTGCTATTGATACAGAAGCCGGTGATAAGCAGCTTATCGCTTATTTTATCGCGGCTAACCCATTGGATTTATCCGAAATTAAAACCTATTTATCGGCTAGCTTACCTGATTACATGTTGCCATCTGCGTATGTGCAGATGGCGGCTTTTCCGCTGAATACCAATGGCAAAGTGGATCGCAGCCGCCTTCCACAACCTGGAGCAGATAACTTTGTAAAAGCCAGATACATCGCGCCAGTGACTGAACTGGAACAAAGCGTTGCGAAAATTTGGCAGGGGTTGTTGCAGCAAGACAGGGTAAGCATGGCCGACAGCTTTTTTGATTTAGGTGGTCATTCCTTATTAGCTATGAAGCTAATTTCTCGCATTGAACAGGCATTTTCCGTTGGCGTACCGATTGCGATCGTGTTTGAGAGATCAAGATTAGAACAGTTATGTGATTGGCTTGAAAAAGAAATGGTTATTCAACGTAACAAGTCAATTGGGGCTGTAGTGGAAGAATATGAGGTAACCGAGTGGTGATTATGAACCTAAAAGGCTTTATTGATAGATTGTCCGAGCAGGAAGTTCGTCTTTTTGTTGAAAATGGGACGCTAAAATCTCAGTCTGCTCCGGGTGCCATCACACCTGAACAGGGAAAATTTATTAAACAAAACAAACAAGCCATTATTGATTTTCTCTCTTATGCAGAAGTCGGGGGGCAACAGAAGTTTTCGTTATTACAACGTCGGCACCTTACCAAGGCTCCGTTATCCTTTGCACAGCGCCGTTTTTGGCTGGTCGAACAGGTTTCTACTATTATTGAACGTCAGTATAAGATTTCAACCGCGTTCAATTTATATGGTCAATTTTCCTTGGCAGCCGCAAGCCAGGCGATAGATGCCATTCTTAAGCGACATGAAATTTTACGAACGGTTTATCAGGAATCACAGGGCATGCTCGAACAAGTCGTGTTGAGCGACTATGTTTTCCAGATAGACAAAGACACCCTTGCCGATGATGTTGACCAACAGCAACACATAGAGGATTGGCTGGAGGGACAGAAACAGAGAATATTTGATTTAAGTAGGGATTTACCGCTAAGAGTGGCTTATCTGGCATCTGATCTAAAATCAGATACATCTGATAAGCCGTTGGCCGGCGTATTGTTTTTTGATTTGCACCATATTGCTGCTGATGGTTGGTCTTTGGCGATATTAGTTGATGAATTTACCCTTCTTTATCAGCAAATTGTTCATGGTAAACCGGCTTTGTTGACTGAGCTTGAACTGCAATACTCGGACTATGCCTACTGGCAGAATCAAGCTGAAACTCAGCAAATGTTTGACGAGCAGTTGCAATATTGGCAACAACAGTTAGCTGACTTGCCATTGGTTCATGAATTGCCGTTGGATTATGCTCGCCCTCAAAAATTGGATATGCGTAGCGCAATACACACGCAAAAGATACCCATGGAGACGGTGAGTAAACTTAAGCGATTAGCTGTGGATTCAAATGCCACGTTATTCATGCTGTTGCATACCGCTTTTGCGGTGATGCTGGCTCGCTACAGTGATAACCCGGATGTGGTTATTGGGACACCTATTACAAGTCGACCGGTACAGAAGCTGGAGTCGCTAATTGGCTGTTTCCTCAATACGCTCGTATTGCGTTTGGATTGTACATCGACGCTGACATTCAATGAGTTGTTGAAGAGTGCAAGGCAGGTGCACCTTGATGCACAGAGCAATCAAGCCATTCCATTCGAATTATTGGTTGAGAAGTTGTTAGCTGAACAAAGCACTGCGTTTACTCCCTTATTCCAAGTGCTTTTCTCAATGCAAAATTATGAATCTCAGCAGCTAGAACTTGCTGATGTTGAATTTGAAGAGGTGATGGAGCAAAGGGGACAAACGCAGTTTGATTTGACCTTAACCGCAGCAGAAGATAAGGACGAACTGTCACTGATTTTTGAGTTTAATCAAGGGCTCTTTAATTCAGACACCATCGCCCGTTTTGCCGAAAATATGCAGTTGTTGTTAGCGCACATTGTGGTCAATGGTGATAGGCCAATTAATCAATTGGCGATTGTCAGTGAGCAGGAACAAGCTGTGTTGGACAAATCTCATCAATCAGCTTGGCAACTGCCTGAGGAGCAACCTTTTGTGCATCGGCTTATTCAACAGCGGGCGGCTGAGTATCCTGAGCGAGTGGCAATTCGCTATCAGGAGCAAAGCCTCAGTTTTGCTGAACTTGATGCAAGGGCTAATCAGATCGCCCAATTATTATTGACTAAAGGTGCCGACAACAACCCGTTGGTTGCGATTTTGATGGCGCCTGGCATTGACTTTGTTGTCAGCATGCTAGCGATATTGAAAGCAGGGTGTGCTTATTTGCCATTGGACCCCACTTATTCTGTGGCGCGGTTAAATTTTATCTTGGCTGACAGCCATGTTGGTTTGGTTATCGTCGATAACGAGAGTATCGATAAGGTCGATTTACCAACGAGTCGCGTTTGCACTATCTTGCTTGATGAGACTGAAATTGCCGCCCAGCCCCGTACTGAACCGATGTTGACCTCAAGTGTGACAGCGGAGTCCCTCGCCTATGTCATTTATACCTCGGGTTCGACGGGTAATCCTAAAGGAGTGATGATCCAGCATGGGGCGTTGAGCGCATCCACTGCTGGGCGGTTTAATTCATACTCGATAGTCCCGGAGAAATTTTTACTGGTGTCATCATTTGCTTTTGATTCATCGGTTCCGGCGATATATTGGGGGCTTGGCAGCGGTGCAACGTTGCATTTAATGGCCCCTCAGGATGCGAAAGATGCATCGCATGTGGCGAAGATTATAGACAGTCAACAAATTAGCCACGCCCTTTTTATTCCCAGTTTCTACGATGCCATGCTTGATTACCTTGCAGGACATTCACTCCGTAAGGTGATTTGCGCCGGTGAAAATTTGTCGGACAACGTAAAGACAAAACATTTCCAATATCAGCCTCAGGCAACGCTTGTCAACGAATATGGGCCAACGGAAACCACGGTATGGTCTTCGTTGAAACTCTTTGAAAAGGCGACGGAGCCAGTCACGATTGGTCGTCCCGCTCCCCATGTGTCACTTTATGTGTTGGCAAAAGATCGCTCCCAATGTCCGGTTGGTGTAGTTGGAGAACTGCATGTTGGTGGTGTCGGACTCGCAAAAGGGTATTTGAACCGTCCAGAACTGACGGCTGAACGTTTTATTGATCATGTGGACGCTAAAGGTAACCGCGAACGGCTATATCGCACCGGTGATTTAGTGAAAGTGTTGCCAACAGGCGAAATTGCTTACATTGGCCGAAATGATTTTCAAGTGAAATTGCGCGGTTTTCGTCTCGAATTGGGTGAAATTGAGCACTGTATCCGCGCTAATTTTGATGTAACGGATGCTGTGGTTTGTGTGAGACAGGATGACAAGCTGCGGCAATCCTTGGTGGCTTATTTGGTGGCTCCGTCGATGCTCGACATACGTGCACAGCGCGATAAAGTCGAGCGCATCTTGCCGGAGTTTATGTGGCCTAGCTTCTATGTGTTATTGCCGGAAATGCCATTGACTGAGAATGGCAAAGTTAATCGTAACGCCCTGCCTGCGCCAAGCATGGAAAATATCGCTAAGGCGCCTTTTACATCACCAGAAACGGCAACTGAAAAGCAGTTAGCTGGATTGTTCCATCGGGAGCTTGGGTTGACGCCAATCAATATTGGGGCTCGGTTTGTACAGCTCGGTATTCACTCACTGCAATTTGTCAAACTCGGCAGTGCCATCAGCGAAGAATTGAAGATCGAACTGTCCGTGAAGGATTTTTACGTCTATGACACGCTGTTTGCTTTAGCACAGTATGTTGAGCAGCAGCTTGCCGAACAACAGAAACAGAGTGGGGAAGAAAGGGAGGTCGTTGAACTGTGAATATCGCCGCATTTTTAGCTGACTTAAAACAGCAAGACATTATGGTATACCTTGAATCTGATTCGCTTAAGTTAAACGCGCCTAAAGGCGCGGTATCGCAAGATATACTGACTGAGTTGAGAGCGCATAAGGTAGAAATTATTGCCTATCTGCAAGGGCAACAATCAAATCCATTACCGATCAAGACTGTCGACAGAGGGTTGACTCGATTACCTCTTTCTTTTGCACAACAACGCCTGTGGTTCATCGACCAGCTCTTTGGCAGCAGCGAACATTACAATATGGCGACGGTGTTGGAAGTGAGTGGCGCATTCGATTTAACGATTGCTGAAAAAGTCATGCAACGAATTGTCGAACGCCATGAAGTGTTGCGCTCAGTTTACCGAGAAGAACAGGGAGAGGTATGGCAGGAGATTCAGTCAAATGTTAAGGCAAAAATCAATGTTCGGCACTTGACATGTGAACCTGCCGAGCTGAAAGCGATACTTTATCAGTATGTTTCTGCTCAGTTTGACTTACAAAAAGATCTCATGGTGCGGATCGACTTTTTTACCACTGATATTCAGCGGCAATTCCTTATCATCAATTTGCACCATATTGCGGGAGACGGATTATCTTTCTCTCTATTGATGGAAGAATTTGTCGCTCATTATCAAGCGATTAAGCAAAATCTGCCGGAATCCTTGCCAGTATTGCCGGTACAATATGCAGATTATGCTTACACTCAGCAGTCATGGATTGCTGATGGGGTGTTTGATGCGCAACTTGATTATTGGCAACAAAAATTAGCGGATATACCGCAAGTTCACCAATTTCCATTAGATTTTCAGCGGCCGGTAAAACAGACCAACTATGGTGTTAAGGTGCGATTCCGATTGGATCGGCAGCCTTCGGCAATGTTGCGTCAGCATGCAGGCAATGCCGGTGCGACCCTGTTTATGTTATTGCACGCTGCATTCTCAGTATTTATTGCTCGCTATAGCCAGCAAACAGATATTGTCATTGGTACGCCGGCCACCAACCGTAAACAAAAAGAGTTGCAGCCACTGATAGGGTTGTTTGTCAATACGCTGGTGCTGAGAACCGAATATCAGGGCAAAGTTGATTTCATGCAGTTTATGCAGCATGTAAAGCAAGTCAACATTGAAGCACAAATGAATCAGGATTTGCCGTTTGATGTTCTCGTGGAGAAATTGGCGGTGAGTCGGAACATCGCTTATTCACCGATATTCCAGTTCATGTTCACAATGGATACGACTGAGGCCAGTGAATCGCGATTGGATGACGTGGTGTTTACGCCGGTATCTTCGGGTGAATCATTCTCTAAATTTGATTTGGAACTCGATGCGATTGATGACAGTGACACGATTCTGTTTGAAGTGGTATACAACAGTAGCCTATTCCATGAACACACGATTGCAAGGTTACTCAAATCATTTGAAGTCTTGTTGATTGATATCGCCGAAAATCCTTATAAAACATTAGACTCTTTAGCGTTGTTAGATGAAGACGAGAAACGTCGTTTAGGTCAACAATTGGCGATACCGTCTTCTATCGCAACAACGACAGAATCTGTGCAATGCCGATTTGAACGTCAGGCAGCACAAAGATCCGATGCGACTGCTTTGGTATGGCAGGTTGCAGGAGAAAAGCAAACCCTGACATATCGCGAGTTAAACCAGCGGGCTAACCGATTGGCGCATCACCTCATCGAAAAGGGGGTTAGGCCGGGCAATATTGTCGCGTTATGTTTACCTCGTTCCCCTGAGATGATTGTCAGTATATTGGCGGTACTGAAAGCAGGCGCCGCTTACACCCCCATTGACGTTGACAACCCTCAATCCCGAATTAATCACATTATTGCGGATTGCCGGCCGGCGGTCGTGTTGACCAACAACACATATGCAGACAAGTTTGCTGAACTGAATGTCATTGTTGAGCGGTTAACTGCGGAAATGGAACAATTTTCAGAGGCTGCATCGGATAATCCAAATATCAACCATAGTTTGGATCAACTTGCCTACGTTATGTATACCTCCGGATCGACGGGCAAACCTAAAGGGGTCATGGTAGAGCATTCGCAGTTGAGCCATTTTGTGGCGGCAGCATTGGCAATGTATGCCGTTAAACCTGACGACAACATATTACAGTTCTCCTCATTTGCATTTGATATTTCCATTGAAGAGTGTTTTGTCACCCTAAGTGCAGGGGCCACTCTGGTATTGAGGAACGATGATTGGCTTAACAGCGCTGACCTATTTTGGCAACAGTGTCATCAGCACAACATCACTGTAATGAGCTTACCCACTACCTTTTGGCATCAGGTGAGTAGTGGCGACGCTTTGGTGCCTGACACACTACGGTTGGTTATCGTTGGCGGTGAAGCCATTAATGCTGAAATTGTCAGACATTGGTTCGCATCAGCAAACCGTCCTCCGGTGATGAATACCTATGGGCCGACCGAAACAACCGTCTTGGCGAGTTACTACTTGATTGAATCTGCGTTGCAGATTGAGCAATCGGTTCCCATTGGCAAGGTATGTGGTCATGTTAAAGCCTATATTGTTGATGAGCGTTTGAATTTGGTGCCACAAGGCGTCATTGGTGAATTAGTTGTTGGCGGTAAAGGTGTTTCCCGCGGTTACTTAAACAGACTTGAGGAGCAGCAGAGAAGTTTTATTCAGATTGCTTTTTTCGACGGTGAGGTTGAGCGGCTTTACCGAACCGGCGATCTGGTGAGGTTTAATGTTCATGGTGAGATTGAATATATCGGGCGCAAGGATAGTCAGATAAAAATTCGAGGTTTCCGTATTGAGCCAGGTGAGATTGAGAGCCAACTTATTGCGATTGAGGGGGTAAGGCAGGCAGTTGTTACGGTTGATGAGCTTAACGGCAACAAACAACTGATTGCATATTACGTTGCTGATGCGCCGCTGGAGCCAGCTGCGCTGAAGGAACAAATCAGCCAAACCTTGCCGGAATATATGGTCCCTAATGCCTTTATTTCGCTAGCCAGTATTCCAATGACGGTCAACGGAAAAGTCGATTACAAAGCGTTGCTGAGTGTAGAGACGCAAGAACCGTTGCCTGAGAATTATTGCCTACCGAAGGGAGAACTGGAGGAACAACTGGCTGATATGTGGCAGCAGTTGTTAGGCCATCCTAAAGTGAGCCGTACCGATAACTTTTTCAAGCTAGGGGGACATTCCCTGTTGGCGATTAAGTTGGTATCGGAGATCCAGAAAACCTTGGCCGTATCGATCTCTGTTCGGGTTGTCTTTGAAAGCCAAACCTTGGCGGAACTGGCGCAATTGATCGTTGAACAACAAAGAGCAACTCGCGGCAATGCAGCGATAGCGCCAATTACGCCTGTCGCTGAAATGGCGCGGCTTCCATTGTCGTTTTCCCAGCAACGGCTTTGGTTTATTGACCAATTAGATGGGCAAACGCCTCAATATAATATGCCGCTGGCATTAACCGTCAAAGGGGATTTCAATCTCGCTATCGCTGAACGTGCGATAAACATGATTGTCCAACGCCACCAGGTGCTGCGAACTGTCTATCGGCATGATACCGCCGGTGCATGGCAGGAAGTGCTGGACAAAGTAATCGTGAAGATCGACCGGATTGACTATCAAAGCCTTGGAGAAAAAAGTTGTCAGCAGCAGGTACAAGAATTTATTCAGCAGCACGCGGAGCAGGTATTTGATTTAGCTAACGATGTCATGCTGCGAGCGGCCTATCTGAAGATAGCCGAAGATCAATGTGTTATGGTCTTCAACATGCACCATATTGCATCAGATGGTTGGTCAATCAAAGTGCTTGCTGATGAATTTGTCGACATATACCGCCAACTGCTTGAAGGCAGTCAGCAACCGGCTTTGCCATCGCTACCCATTCAATATAAAGATTATGCTGTCTGGCAACGGCAACAACTACAGGGTGAAACGTTACAAACGGATCTTAACTACTGGCTAACTCAGCTTCATGAATTGCCTCCGGTACACGACTTACCGTTGGATTACCCGCGTCCATTACAACTTGGCAGCCGTGGTGGGTTATTTGAATTTAGTACTGATAAGTCTCTTTTGATTGGGCTTAAATCGCTTGCCGGTCAACATAATACGAGCCTGTTTGTGGTATTGCATGCGGCATTTACCTTGTTACTTGCCCGTCATGGACAAAGCAAGGATATTGTCATCGGGACGCCGGTTGCGAATCGTTTGCAGGCGGAAGTTGAACCGCTTATCGGCTTTTTCGTCAATATGCTCGTGCTGCGCACCCAATACCAAGCCGATCTCACTTTTGCTGAATATCTGTCACATATTCGCCAAGTTAATATTGATGCTCAAGCGCATCAGTTACTGCCGTTTGAATTGTTGGTTGAAAAAATGCAGCCGGAGCGGAGTACAAGTTATTCGCCGCTATTCCAAATTGTATTCTCGATGGATACCAATGAATCCAAGGTATTGCAATTGAGCGACGTCGAATTTGAGTACCTTGATAGCGAACATGTCACGGCTCAGTTCGATTTGACCTTAGATGCCAGTGAAAGTGAGGACGCTCTTGATTTTAGTTTTGAATACAACTGTGAATTATTCGAACGGTCAACAATAACCCGATTCAGCCAACGGTTCCTGACTTTATTGTCTGCATTAGTGAGTGAGCAATATCAAACGGCTCCTTTGACGAAACTGCCGGTGTTAACTGAGCAGGAAAGACAATATCTGTTGGTCGATATCAATGACAATTGGCAGCCTTATCCGGCTGATAAGTGCATTCATCAATTGTTTGAAGAACAAATGGAACGGAGTCCAGAACAAATAGCGGTTATTGACGGCGAGCTTCATCTCACTTACCGGCAAGTGAATGCTCAAGCGAATCAGGTCGCTCACTTTTTGTTGGGCAAAGGTTATACACCGGATTCCTTTATTGCGGTTTGCATGGAGCGAACTGCGGCCTCGGTGATTACTGTACTTGGCATCTTGAAGGCGGGTTTAGCCTATGTGCCATTTGATGCTGATCAGCCATTGCAGCGGATTGAATACATTCTTCAAAATAGCGGTGCGCCATTAGTTGTGGTTGATGATATTCAGCGTTTGCCTACTGAGGTGGCTTCGGCGTACAACGTCTGGAGATTGGATGAAATATTAAGCCAGTCACGGATTGAGACCCATATTGCGGTGACGCAGAGTCATTCAACCGCGACCAATTTGGCTTACATGACTTACACCTCAGGAACAACGGGTCATCCCAAGGGCGTGATGGTTGAACACACGGCGATGATTGCGCGTTTGTATGGTTGGGATGCCGTATTTGGTTTATTCCAGAAGCCGCCAACCGTATTACAAATGGCGGGTTTGGCTGTAGATATTTTTCTGGGTGATATCGTTAAGAGCTTGACCACCGGTGGCCGCTTGGTGATTTGCCGCAAGTCGGATTTAATTACCACAGAGGCTTTGTATCAGCTTATCGAACAACAACAAGTGACGTTTGGTGACTTTGTGCCGGTCATTCTGAGAAATTTACTCGATTATGCTGAACAAAACAGGGGCCGATTGAATTCACTGCGCCATATATTAGTGGGTTCCGAAGCTTGGTATGGTCGTGATTTGAACCGCTTGCAAAAACTGATGCATACCGATGCCCGTTGTTTCAATATTTATGGACAAACAGAATCAGTGATTGATGCCAGTTACGGTGATGTGACCCATCTCTCTTTGCCTGATGATGCCTATGTTCCCATTGGTACGCCGTTTGCCAACACCCACATTTATATCCTTGATGCTTATGGCGAGCCTGTGCCTATGGGCGTGATGGGTGAAATTGCGGTAGGCGGCCCAGGTTTGGCAAGAGGTTACAACCGCAATAGCGAATTAACGCAACAAAAATTTGTTAAAGACAACCTTTCTGGTCGTTGTGGTTACATTTATCACACAGGTGATCAAGCGAGATTAAAATCTGATGGAACGCTGGCGTTTTTAGGGCGTAATGATGATCAAATAAAACTGCGTGGATTTCGTATTGAACTGGCTGAAATTGATGCCAAGCTTCGTGCATTGCCTGATGTGCAGAATGCTATTGCCGTGGTGCGGGAAATTGAGCAGGGTAATAAACAAATTATTGCTTATCTTCAAACGCCACAACCGTTATTGGTTGAACAGATCAGAGAACAGCTACGGCATCAATTACCTCATTACATGATCCCCAGTGCATTTGTCTGTCTGAATGTTTTCCCGATGACGATTACCGGAAAAGTGGATAAAGAAAAACTCCCTGCACCGGAAGCCAGCGCTTTTACCAGTACTGAATATGTTGCGCCACAAAATGACGTTGAAAGAACATTAGCCTCTATTTTTGCGGTTGTTTTGAAGCAGGAGAAAGTGAGTCGTTACGATAATTTCTTTGCTTTGGGTGGTGACTCAATATTAATTGTGCGTGTTGTTGCAATGGCTAAACAGGCGGGGTTGGCACTCAATGTAAAAGATATTTTGGCCTATCAAAGTATTCATGAAATAACGCAGCAGTTACCTGATTTAAACAACAAAAATGTCTCTTCTAAAGATGCTTATCACGCTTTTTCATTACTCACAGATGACGAACGGGCGGCATTAAAGGCGCCATCCGCATTGGATGATGCATATTCATTGTCGAGTTTGCAAATGGGGTCTATTTATCATCAGCTAAAAGATAAAAGTTACCACATTGTAGAACATTACTCGATTGATGCTGTATGGAGTGAACAAACGTTTCGTCAGGCATTTAATGCCATAGTACAGCGCCATGAGTTATTGCGTGCGACATACAACTTCGAATTAGGAAGAGCATTGCAATATATTCATAAAACGATTGCTTTGCCGGTTACGCTTAATGATTATCGCCACCTTTCCGTGCAGGAATTTGAGCATCAATTAGCGCACTGTTTAGCACAGGAAAATAGCCACTTTTTTGCTGAAAATGAATTAATGTGGCGAGTTAATGTATTTATTGATGCTAATAATACATTTGCTCTGGTTTTGTCCCATCAACACGCCATTCTTGATGGTTGGAGTGTCGCCAACCTAAAAGTTGAGTTTATGGAGAACTATTTATCGGTGTTGTCTGGCGGTTCTATTCCACCAAGAGCTGACTTACCGCATTACGGTGAATACATTGCTGAAGAACTGGCTGCTATTGATGATCCTGAACACAAAGCCTATTGGCAGAACATAGCCAACGCTGCGGTATTGCCTGACTGGACCAGCAAAGGGTCAACACAACATTATTCTGTTCGCCTTGAGCTATCTTATTTACATGACGATTTGCAACAACTTGCGATGCGCTTAAAAGTGCCGTTGCGCACATTGCTGTTGGCGGTACATGTTTATGTATTGGCGAAAGTCAATGGCACTGATTCCATAACCAGTTCGGTGGTAAGCCACGGGAGACTTGAAGTAGAAGGCGCTGAATCTTGTCTTGGATTATTCTTAAATACGCCGCCAGTTAATGCCGATATCCATCAACAAACCTGGGCGTCATTGATTCAGCAATTAACCGAATATAGCACGGCAAGCTGGCCTTATCGGCATTATCCGGTTGCTATGATGCAAGAGGAATTCAAGTGTGATTACTCTGGCGCTTTGTTTAACTATGTCGATTTTCATGTGTCTGATGAGTTACAGACAACGCAAGATGTTGAGCCTGAGCAGGCTTATGATCATGAATATGAACGAGTTGACTATGGTTATGATTTTGTTTGCCATCATAGTTCAGCTAACGGTTTTCTGGTTCTGCAATTAGCGTTGACACAATCGGTGTTTGGAGCACATCAGGCAGGTCAAGTATTAGCCTATTATGAAACGGCAATAAAATCGATGTTAGTTTCACAACATCATCGCTTGGGGCATGCGGATTATCTGGCATCAGGTCAAATCCAACACTTGCAACAATTAGCCCATAATCCGTCATCTATTGCTAATGATTGCCCATCTCTGACGCAATTATTTGCCCGAGTTGTGCATCAGATACCTGATGAAGTGGCCTTGTCAGGGCCTTGGGGAAGCATGAATTATGCTCAGTTGGCGTTAGCGGCTGACAAGCTGGCGGCACTCCTTGCTGCGCGGGGAATTGGGGTAAATGATACGGTGGGTATTTATTTATCAAGTCGTCCTGAGGTGGTGATTAGTGTCTTGGCTATTTTGAAGGCGAACGCAACGTTTGTGCCATTGGCAACCGATTATCCAACAGAACGCATTGCCCATATTATTAATGATGCTGATATTCAGCTTATTGTTTCACAGCGTTCTGAAAGCCACACTTTGCCTGTTGATAAACAGCGTATTGTTATGGTTGATGAGATTGAATCGGTTGATACTGCGGTTGTGACACAAGACGTAGCATTATCAGCGCAAGAGCGTGTTGCTTATATCATGTATACCTCGGGTTCAACGGGTACGCCTAAAGGCATTAAGATCAGTCATCACAATTTACTGAGCTATTATGAGGCGGTTCAACGCTGTTATCCGACAAATTCTGCCCGTGTATTGCAAATTGCCAACATTGGTTTTGATATTTTTATCGAAGAATTAATGTTGTCGGTATTTTCCGGTGGTTGTCTGGTTCTGGATAGCCATAAAACAGCGTATAGCGTTAAACAGTTATGTCAGATCATTGATGCACAAAAAGTCACACTGATTTCAGTACCCACAGCTTTATGGCATGAATGGACGTATCAGTTAACTGCCGACGATGTTGAGCAACTGGTTAAGCATTTGAAGATATGCATCGTGGGTGGTGAAGCCATGCGAATGGAGTTATTGGCGCTATGGCAACAAAAAACAGACGGAAAGATCCGTTTATTCAACACGTATGGACCGACAGAAACAACCATTGTGGCAACCGCCATTGATGTCACACAACTCGATACCTCAACAAACTCAGTGGTGCCGATAGGACGTCCTTTGGCGCATTGTCAGACCTATGTTTTGGATTCTCAGGGTGGATTGGTGCCGCCAAATGTTATTGGTGAACTCTACATTGCGGGTGATGCTTTAAGCTTAGGTTATGTGAATAACCCAGAGCAAAATGCGGCACAGTTTATTGAAATGGCTATCTTGCCGGAACAAACAGTACGCTTATATAAAACCGGTGATCGTGTTTATTGGAATAACGAAGGTGAACTGGTTTATGTCGGTCGTCTTGATAATCAGGTCAAGATCAGAGGTTTTCGTATCGAAACCCGCGAAATAGAGTCAGCACTGTCAGCGATTGATAGCGTGGCGACAAGTATTGTGCGAGTGACAGTCGATGCAACCGGCGAAAAACAGCTATGTACTTGGCTAGTGATGCCAAAGGGCGCCGAAACGGATGTTGTCATCCCCTTGATAAGAGAACAACTGAAAACCCGATTACCAGAATATATGGTGCCAACCCTATATGCCGTGATAGCCGCTATACCAACCACGGCTAATGGTAAAGTGAATTTTGCTGCCCTACCTGAGCCAAAACCTTGCATTAAGAGTGGGTTAGAGCGTGTTGCAGAAACTGAAATTGAAAAACAATTGGTACAACTGTGTGCCGATGCACTGAAATTACCGTTAAGCATGGTGAATTTAACCGCGTCTTTTATCGAGTTGGGAGGGAACTCCTTAACCTTGTTAAGGTTTTTACATCAGATACAACAGACTTTTGCTGTAGCGGTAAGCGTTGCCGATATCATGACGGCCAGTGATCTAGCCATGCTGGCACTGATCATTGAACGTAAGCAGTTGCAACAGGTTGAACTAGCCAATCAGGGAGATAACGCTGTGGCGGAAGAAGGCTGGTTATAATGATAAAAATAGACGCGGATAAATCAGGTGGAATAATGCGAATCGTTGATATTATTCGTCAAACTTCGGCTGCGGGGGTGCAGTTATTTGTTGAGCACGGCAAATTAGGTTTTAAAGTCATGTCAGGTTGCGTTTTTACCCCTGAACTAAAAAACCTAGTGATTGCCAATAAAGCTGAAATTATTGCTTTTTTGGTGCCCGATGACGCCATTAAATTGGTGTCATTGGGCGCTGACCGAACGCCATTATTTTTGGTTCCTGGCGCAGGTGCTCCAGTCTCATCTTTTATTGATTTAGCCCGAGAAATAAAAAACGATTTCTGCCTCAAAGTATTTGACGCAACTTCCCTATTCTTGGAAGGGAAAACAGTGACTGTCAAAACATTGGCTGAACGTTATGCGGTATTGCTTTTGCAAACTTATCCTCAAGCGCATTATCGATTGATGGGTGATTGTGTGGGGGCATGTGTTGCTTTCGAGGTCGCTTTATTGTTGGAAAATGAAGGAAAAACGGTTGACTTGATAACGCTTGATAGTTTTCTGACCGCCTATGAGCAACAGCCTTATACCCGCGAGGAGATCGATGGAGTCAGTGCCGAGTTAGCTCAAGGCATTGAAGGTGAAGCCCTAGAAAGCTTTATTGAAGTTTATAAACGCAACTCTATGATGGTTTGCAATTATGTGCCATCGGCTAGGTTAAAGGGCAAGATGACATTCATTTATTGCGAAACTTCTATACAACTACGGGCAGAAAAAGAGAAAATTATTGCATCCTTACAAGATTATGTCACACAACCGATTATTTGTGGCATGGTAAGTGGTGATCATTATTCAATATTAAAACCGGGTGACGTTGAATCTCTGGCCGAAGCTATATTACGACAACGTTACCGGCCAGAGCCTGCATTCAAAAAATCGAATTTAACCTATCAAGAGTTGCTCGACATTGTGCAATATCGGGCCGATATTTATCGGCCTGTAAATGACATCAATCATTGTCACCGAGTGAGAATATCACAGGTCGGGTGTTGGTTTATTGAAATAGCGGATGGCCGTGTACATATTGATTTCAACGCTGATGATGCAATGTATAAACAATATGATTTTTATAGTGAGATTGAAATCAGCACGGATTTATTAATGGCGTGCGTAACCAGCGAGGAACCCGCAATCGCTATCGCTAAGGCGATATTGGATCATAAAATTCAGGTACAACAAGGAGAAGAGCTATATCACTTATTATGGATTATTTTTGGCATCACGAAACCTGATGAAATTTTTAACTGGATTGATCAACAAGATAGCCAAGATCAATATTTAGGTGTTCAAACTGATGGAATTGCTTTTGACGATAAATGTCATATCAATTCTTACGATGGCACTTACTTTATGCCTGCTCATTACAGTGTGATTCATAAGGCATTAATATCTCTGCCGATCGAGTACAGTGACTTTGAATTTGTCGATTTGGGATGTGGTAAAGGGCGGGCGATTATATGTGCATCTAATTACAATTTTAGCAAGATTACCGGAGTAGAAATTGTTGAATCATTGGCGTTAATTGCACAGAAAAATATTAACATTATAAATAAAAAAAATCACATTGAGATAATACAGACCGAGGTAAATAATTATCAATTTAATGAAAACAATGTGGTTATTTATAACTTTGATCGTTTTTTTGATGATCAGCTTAAACAACTGCTAGGGCGGTTAAAAACAGATATTTATGACAAAGGCTATAAGGTGTTGATTTTGCAAATTAATGGTGATGATACTCTTTATCAACACTGTTTTTGGTTAACGTCAAAAACAGTTAGCCGAGGTTTTATGGGGGGATGGAATATCACTTTATGGCAAAGTAAAGATTGTTAAAGTCTGGCAATAATAAAATCTTATTTAGGAGTTAATCTCGATGATCTCTGATTTGGTTAAAGCCAATCGGTTAAAAATTATTTTTAATAGTATTGTTGGTGCTTTTAGCGCTTTCTTTAGTATTTGGTTAATTTCCTTGATTACCGATGATGCATTGGAGCAGATTAGTGCTGACTTATTATCATGGACAGTTAGGTTCTTTATCGGGCTAGCATGTTTATTTATTGTGAGCTCTTTTGCTAATTACCTAATGACAAAGTTAAGTATCAAAATTATTTTTGAAGTTCGTAGTACCTTAGTGAAACGTATCTTGAATACCCCTTATGCCATTTTGGATAGTATCGGAGGACATAAAGTTCAGGCTAGCTTAACATCTGATGTCGGTGATATTTCCAGGGCTATTTCTACCATGCCGCAGTTTATTTATCATGTCATTACAGTGATTGCATGTTTAGGTTTTCTGGCATTCAAATCGATTGAACTATTTATGGTCACGCTGGTAATTCTGCCATTAGGGATTTTGGTTTCGCGTTATTTCATCCGCAAAGCCGAAGCTTATGATGAGATATATCGTGATGATTATGATAATCTTCATGAGCAGTTTAAAAGCCTGGTGGATGGGGTTAAAGAGCTTAATAACAATGAAAAGCGTAAACATTCATTTTTTAATCGGGGTGTTTTACCATCATTAGAAAAGATTAATGACTCTGATCTTAAATCAGAAATTTTCTGGAAATTGAATGAGAATTGGGGGCAAATACTATTATTTCTGGTCCTTGGTACTATTTTATTTTCTCATGTGATGTGGGGTATAGGGGAAAGTAACGATATTCTCACCTTTATCTTTATTATGACCTTTTTACTGGGGCCTGTTGATTTTATCCTGTCCTCACAGGAAACCATAGTAAAAGCGCTCATCTCTCTGCGTAAGATTGATCGCTTGAGGTTTTCTGAAAACTTATCAATGGAGCCGACGTTAACCAACCCAGAAGAATATAAAGAATGGTCTCGAATTTCCCTGCGTTCCATTAGCTTTAAGTATGCCGGTGAAGGGAACTGTTTTTCTGTTGGGCCGATTAATCTGGATATTCAGCGCGGCGAAATTATCCTTATTAAAGGCGGTAATGGCAGCGGTAAGTCAACTTTTGCCAAATTGTTGATTGGCTTATTGAATAAATCTGAAGGTGATATTTTCATAGATGATAAGGTGGTTAATAAAGATAACCTAGAGAATTATCTGAATATGTACAGTGTTATTCATTCGGATTTTTATCTGTTTGATACGGTAATTAATCGAAAAGGTGAACTTGCCGATGATGAATTAACTCGTCAATATCTGAAAAAATTGGATTTAGCAGCAAAAGTCACGGTTAAAGATGGCAAATTATCCACAACTAAGCTTTCTCATGGTCAACGTAAGCGCTTAGCGCTGGTTATCTCTTATATGGAAGATGCGCCTATTTATTTGTTTGACGAATGGGCAGCCGATCAGGACCCTAATTATAGAAAATTTTTCTATCATGAATTACTTCCTGAAATGAAGCGCAATGGAAAAACGATCATTGTTATTAGTCATGATGATAAATATTTTCATATCGCCGACAGAGTTATCACGATGGATAATGGTTTGGTAGATAATATTGAAATCAACGTACACCCCGATAAAGTAGAAAATACTGCTTTAGAGCCCGCTATTGCTAAGATGTAATCATAATATACCCTATGGATTTCAAGATGGATCGTGGCGGCAAAGGAGTGCAGCCAACAAAGAGGCAGCTTGAAAGATGATGGGTATATACCCTATGGATTTCAAGATGCATCGCGGCGGCAAAGGAGAGAATCCCCGGGAGCATAGATAACTATGTGACCGGGGTGAGCGAGTGCAGCCAACAAAGAGGCAGCTTGAAAGATGATGGGTATAAAGCATAAATATCAGGAGGTTATCATGTTAGAACTATTTGAAGATCAATTGGCTGGAATTAGAGAAAAATATGGGAGTGACTGTTTAAAAAGAGTAGAGGATATGTTTTATCCTTTACTACAACAAAGAGCGCCATTACAAGCAGATGCCAAATATATCATGCCCGGTCTTTCTACCACGCCGTGGTTGGATACGAATTCGTTTCCGCAGTTGCAACCGTTAGTCACCTCATTGATGAATAATGCGGGTAAAATAAAACAGGAAATTAACGCAGTCATCAGTGGTGAGTCCCAATATATCACCGATTATGAGCACTATTTGGGAACGCAAAAAGATTGGAAAGCATTATATTTATTTAAAAATGGTCAGCCTAATAACGCAGTTGCCAATATTTTGCCTGCTACATGGCATATTTTTAATAATGAATTACGGGATTGGCATTGTCCTCTATTGGAAGTTCATTTTTCGGTGTTGCAACCAGGTACGGTGATTAAACCGCATTGTGATTTATGGAATTTCACCCTTAATTTACATTTTGCGGTCGATATTCCTGCTAGCAATTGTGAGATCATTGTTGCGAATGAAGCCAGATGTTGGAAAGAAGGAGAGTGTTTACTTTTTGATTACTCTTATCAGCATGAAGCTTATAACCGTTCAGATAAACATAGAATTTGTTTATTAATGGATATCTGGCATCCCAATTTATCATTTGCAGAACGAGAAGCACTGGTTTTGATCATTACCGGTATTCGTAAACTTTTTGGTTAGTTTATACCCAATGGATTTCAAGAAGGACAGCCTATTATGAATAGAAAAGGGCAGTGCATCGTGTCTGATATTCAAGAGTTTGATGACTTCATTTTTGAGCTTGACTCAGCAGAACAGACATATTTAAAGCAGGCATTTTTAAAGTCTTCTCTAAAATATGACATTGATAATTTCGAAGATTTTTATTGGAAATGTTTTTATCAATCATTTAATTTGCCTGTGCGTTTACAGAAAAAACTATTTGATTTTCGAGCGTTAGAAAATGAAAATTATTTGTTGATAAAGGGATTGCCTGTCCCTGATGATCTTGGCTTAACGCCTTTATCTTATGAACAAACAAATAGTTCTGAGGTAGCGGGTGTTCGTACTTTGATATCAACGCTCTTATCTCGAATTGGGTATATTTATTCGTTTGTCAATAAAAAGAACTTTAATTTTATCGATGATGTCTTTCCAATGGAACAATATAAGAATATGCAAGTAGGCACAAATAAAGAGTTTTTGGAATGGCATGTTGAAGATGGTTTCCATGATGCAAAAGCAGACTGGGTTGCTTTATATTGTCTGCGTGGCGATATAAATGCCGAAACCTACTTATTTCAAACAAAGAATATTCATTTGGATGCTGAAACCATTGCTGAATTGCAAGAACCAAACTTTGAGATCGATGTCGATCCAACCTTTGTGTCGAATATTGCTGGCCGCCGTCGTGTTGCTATATTAAGTCAACATGAAGAGCCAGAAATGATATTTGACCCAGCTTATATGCGTTGTTTAACACCAAAGGCAGAAGCCGCGTTGGAAAAGTTAAATCAGTGTATTAATGAAAATAGAGAGACTTTTATATTATCTCCTGGAGAAATGTTGCTATTTGATAACCGTAAAGTCGCTCATGCGCGTAGCGAATATGAACCTCGATACGATGGTTATGATCGTTGGTTACTCAGAGCATTAATATTGGAATCAAAATTCAAAGCCAGAGATTGCTTTTATACAGGCACATTAAGGGCAAAATAAAAATGACATCATTTAAAACAGTATTATTTAAAACAATATCATTTAAAACAATCACATTACTGTCAACTATTTTGTTGACAATAAGTTGTGGCGGATTTAAAAGTTATTCAGCAAAGACGACGACAGCATTTGAAGCGAAAATTGTTCGTACTCATTATGGTGTTCCTCATATTTATGCGCAAGACTTGGGAAGCTTGAGTTTTGGCAATGCTTATGCTCAGGCACAAGATAATATATGCATTATGGCGGATAATTATGTGCGCATTCGAGGGGAGCGTGCGCGTTTCTTTGGTGCTGATAGAGATCAGGTGGGTGACTCACTGAATTTAATTCAGGACTTCGGCTATAAAGCTTTAGCTTTGGTGGAACAGGCGCGTGAAAAATGGCCGCAATTAAGTACTGATTCACAGGTAATTATTGATGGATTTGTTGCAGGTTATAATACCTACCTGTCCCATGTAAAGGAAGGGCGTTATACCTTACCAAAAGCTTGTCGAGATAAGGAATGGGTAGTACCTATTCAACGTGAGGATGTACTGGCATATGTGTTTTCTATAGCGGTATTTCCTGGTTCTGCTCAATTTCTTGCTGATTATTATGCTGCTGATCCCAATAAAGATGATCAAAAACAATTGTCTTTAAATATATCTAGGAATGATGGTTATTCCATTGGTTCGAATGGTTGGGCATTAGGCCGTGACAAAGTTGAAGAGGTCAATAGCATGTTATTGGCGAACCCCCATTTTCCTTATGAAGGCAACATGCGTTTTTGGCAAGTGCATCATGTCATGAACGGAAATATTGATGTTATGGGAGCGTCTTTAATTGGTTTCCCGGGTATTGTTAATATTGGATTTAATCACAACATTGCCTGGACTCATACTTATTCATCGGCTGAACATGTCATTGTTTACAAAATGCAAACTGTTGCTAACAATCCGCTCAATTATGTGATTGATGGCGTTATTAAACCGGTAATGTCGAAGCCAATTCATATTGACGTCAAAACCGATAGCGGTATTAAAACTGTCACGAAAGATCATTTTTATACTGATATTGGGCCCATTATTGAAAATGAAGACTTTGTTTGGTCCGAGTCTGAATTTTATGTCGTGAAAGATGTCAATCTTTACAATATTAATATGATTGATCATTGGTTGGCGTTGAATCGAGCGGATAGTCTTGCCGATGCAAAACAATCTTATAAAGATTTTAATGGCTTGGCTTTTAATAACACGTTGTTAACCGGTAAAGAAGGCGTTGGTATTTTTATTGGTGATAGAGCTGTACCGGCATTATCTCTTGAAGCTATTCAATTATTGAATGATAACGAAACCCTAGCGGCGGCACGTGAGAAGTATGGCGTGACTATTTTACCGGGTAACGCATCATCAATGATTTTTACCGAAGCCTTGGGTTATGATCAGATCCCACAACTTGTGGAAACATCCTATGTACAAAATTCCAATGGTTCTCACTGGGCAACGAACCTGGAACATTTGCTCGAAGGTTTTTCTCCACTTCTTGGTAATGAACAAAAACCCCTGTCGTTCAGAACTCGTATGGGGTTGCAACTAATAGAGGATGCGGCGGGTGATAATAAGCGATTTTCTCTCATGGAGTTAGAGAGGGCGTTATTCTCTGAGCGTTCATATTTAGCTGAACTGATATTAAAAGATGTGATTTCCTTATGTGATAAAACACAGAACCGATTAATTAAATTGGTGAATGGCATGAAGGTGGATATTACTCTGGCATGTCAATTGCTATCACAATGGAACGGTGAATTTAATGCGGATAGTCGGGGCGCGATTATATTCCGTGAATTAGCGTTTTTAATTGATCAGCAAAAACATTTTGCCGTACCGTTTGATATAGCCCACCCGGCAACAACGCCACGCCAATTAAAACAAAGTGAAGAGCTTGTTACCTTGTTAGCACGGGCGGTTGCTAATGTGAAGAATACGGGGCTGGCTTTAGATACTCCGGTAAGTAAATTTCAATTTATTGAAAGTACCGCACCTGACGGTAAACCGGCAGGTAATCGCATGAGTTGGCCGGGATTATTTCAAGAAGAAGGCGGCTTTAATATGATCGCGACATGGGATGGGGATGAAACCCTATTTCCTAAACATCATTATACTGTGGGTAATGATGTGGTGAGTGGTGAAGTATTGGAATCGGAGCTAACTGATCAAGGATATCATATTCGTTATGGTTCTAGTTGGATAATGTTGGTGGCATTTGATCAACAAGGGCCTAATGCGCGCGGGTTACTCACTTATTCGCAATCTTCTGATATTGATTCGCCTCATTTTGCAGATCAGAGCAGATATTATTCTCATTATAAACAGCTATTGCCGTTGCCTTATGGGTTAGAAGAAGTTCAGCAATCAACTATTTCGGAATTAATTATCCAACATTAAGTTAAGATTGCTTGGCACTGGTTCACAAGAAATTTTTTGATGTTTTTAACATAAGCATTATAACTGGCTGGTTATTTCAGTCAGTTATAGAAAAGACTATTTATTCTTTGGAACGATATAAATATGATAGATTTTTCTAATTCTGGTTATCAGAAATGCGTAGAGTTCACCGAGCCATCCATAGAGGATGTGTTTGCTTGTATGCTGAATAGAGTCCCTTTTATTATTCGAGGAGGCGCTGAACAGTGGGTAGCAAGAACAAAGTGGACATGGGACTATTTTCAGCAAAAATTTGGTCATCACCTGATAAAAGTATTTCGATCATCAAATAATAAAGATAATAAATATATGTCTCTTGGTGACTATATTGATTATATAAAAGATGTGGAAGACCCTGATCCTTATTACGCCTCTGCGTGGCCGTTTTCGCTCTATTTTAAAGCGTTGGTGAGTGATTATGAGGTCCCTGACTATTTTTCTTGCTTAATTCGTCAACGTGTTTCAGACGATATTTTGCATAATGAAGCAGCATTACTATTACTTCGCTGGATATATATGGGGCCTAAAAACAGCGGCTCTCGTATGCATTTGGATATTGCTTCTACTCATGCTTGGAATGCGGTGATTAGTGGTCGAAAAGAGTGGGTATTTTATGGGCCGGAAGAGGCAATGGAAATAGGTTATGGCAAAGTTGATGCTTTTAACCCTGATCTGGTCTTATATCCCGATTTCATTCAGGCTCAAGGAATTCATTGTATACAGAATCCTGGTGATATTGTTTTCACGCCTTGTACACACTATCATCAAGTTAAAAATTTGGTGGCAGGAATTTCAATCACTGAAAATTTTATTAATGACACGAACTTGGAGCTTGTTAAGCATTCCATAAACAACGATGATGATATATCACCGGAACAAGCAAATTTTATTCGTATGTTGATTCCTGAGTTAAGTTAACCTTAAGTCTGCTTAAGCCGTCACTCTCGAATGGAAAAATTCAGTGACGGTTTCTTCTTTTTCAAATAATAAGTAATGAATCCACCCAACACGGTTAATAAATTCCTCTTGCCGGTACATGGTCGTGAACGTCCTAATATTGCGTCTACGACCATGATGTAGTATGGAAACCCAGCATATCAATAAATTGATGTGTGTAACGATGATTTATTATCTCTGCTTATCTTTATTCCAATTACTGGCCATTTAGCGGAATTGAGCAGAAACGTGGCAGGTTGTCCAGTTGTACCAATAACGGGATCGCCAGCTTTTAATGAAGCACCATATGGAATGGCATGAAAAATCGCAGGTGTAACTTCAACGAAGTTCTCAGTTAAAAACTGAATTGATTGAATGGAATCAGCTTGAAAACGCGTTGAAGTTGCAACAAATAAAATCCAATAAAGACAATATGTTGGAGGGTATTTTTGAGAGGTTTAATACTTAAGGTTCAGTGTATGATCGGTGATTACAAGTAATAGTTTCATGTAATGATAACCATGACTATTTGTATTTTGAATATTAACATTTAAATACAATAACGACTTGACAGCCAAAAAAAACCTACAATACTTATGTGTAATGAAAATTCCAATTTTGCATGACACATAAATAACAATGGAGGATGTATCTATGATCACTCAAGTAACAAACATAGAAATTCTTGAAGAAATTGCTTCTGATATGGATATTGAGACAGCTGCTGTTGAAGTAGATTATGAAGCGATCGGGGGTAAGACAGCACCTGAATTTTAATTTTTTAGCCTTACTCCTTTTTATAAGGAGTAAGGCTACACTAAGGGCTTGAAAATATGTATTTAAAAGTTAAGGATGATATTATCTGTCTGGAAGACCTAGGTTTTTGTTTTTTCCATAATGGTGAATTAATGGTAAAACTAAAAAAAATATTGGTTATGAAAAGTTTTGAGGATAGTAATTTGGCTATTCGACTTGCTGAAAGATATCCACTTTTTTTCATATTATGCCAAGTAACTCATGATGGAATATTTTCATATGAACAAAGTATTCAGAGATTTACATTGCCATAATATAGTGTCCTGTAAAAATAATATTCGCTTAGCATTAGTTGCATTGCCTTATGGAGAAGGGCCGCAGGTCATTATGCCTTTGGGTCTTCAGAATATTTCCGCATATATCAAGAAAAATACAAGTTTTGTCAAGACAAAAATATTTGATTATTCAGATTTAACTCAGGACAGAACAGAGGAATTAACTGATTTAATTGAATGGAAACCAGATATTGTTGGGATTTCGATTTATAGCAGCCATGTTGATACAGCATTAGTTTGGGGGAAAATAATTAAAAATCTAATCCCTAACTCTCTCCTTTTTTGCGGTGGTCCGCATATAAGTTTAGCCGCAGAAAATTTTATGCAAACTGGGAGAGATATTTATAGTGTGGCTTTTAAAGGGGAGGGAGAATATTCTGTAAAAATTCTGGCGGAGATTTTCCAGCAGTTTAAAAAGCTGTATGGTGAATCAATACCAGCAGAGAATTATTTGTATTTTGAGTATTTTAGAAAAAATATAGTGAATGCTGTCTATTTCGACAGAAATGATCAGTTGCAGGTAAGTAGAGTTGAGAAATACCAACTTCCTTCAGAGGAGTGGGTAAACCCTCTCATGGAATATGATTCAGAACGCTTGCAAAATTTGATTTTTACTGACAGACGGGATGGACGAAAAAGAAAAGCTATCGCGTTTACCAGTAGTAGAGGTTGTCCACTAACTTGTTCATTTTGTGCGATTATTGCCGCAGATGCAGAAGGCCCCAGATGGCGTGCTGTGGATGCTGATATTTTGGTTAATTGGATTAAAGAAGCATGCGAAAAGTACGATTTCCAGCATGTCTATATGATGGATGCGAATTTTTTTGTGAAGAAAGATAGAGTATTAGCCTTTTCTAAAGGGTTACATCAGATTGGAAATGGTGATATTACATGGAGCTCTTCTTCTACAGTTCGCTATTTACTTCGTCTACGAGAAGAATTACCTACTCTGGCTAAAGAGGGGTTAAGGTTAGTTGAGATGGGTGTTGAATCAGGTTCTCAAACTCAACTCAAATATATGAATAAACGTGTGACAGTACAGGAGAATATCGATGCTATTAGGGCGTTACAAGAAAATAAAATTGATATTGGATTAGATTTTATCATGTTTTACCATGATCAAACAAAAACTGAGATTATCGAGAATCTGACATTTTTGATCAAATCTGGTATGGCTGAACATGAGTCCCTTGATCATTATTTTAATTTAATGATGTTGTATCCTGGTACTCCAGTTAGAATTGATCTCGAAAAAAAGCTAGGAAAATTATTCAGTTTAAATAGGCTGCCTAACAGTCGAGAGCTTATTAGTGATAATGGGGTAAAAAAGATTTATCATTTATTCATCGATAAATTTGCTAAGCCTTGGCTTCATCAGTTAGAAGAGGCGATATCATTAAATTTGGAGGTAATAAGAAACAATAGAAAAAATAAATTGTTATCTTCTTCTCTTTCGTTAAGGAATGTATATTTGAGGCACATTCCATTTAAAGTATTGTGGGAACTTTGTCATGCAAATGATCTCTCTGATATGAATTCCGCAGTCAAAGATTTTAATATCTACACAGATGTGATAAGCAACACCATAAAAGAGAACACCCGTTTTTTTGGAATAAGTAAAAAATATTTTGGTATTGAAACAGTAGGTGTTGGTGGAAGAAGAGGAGAAATTGTGATGATACAAAGCGTGGACGGCAATAATACACAATGATAAGTTTTTTCTTAAATTAGATTAGTGATTGGGGGAATCAATGGATGAGATAAAAGACATGTGTATTGGTGTGAGTGGTGATATTGAAAAACTTCGTTTCGTTTATCATGAAAAAAATAAAGATAGGAATAGCATCTTTCATAAAATTGGGCATTTTAGTCTGGGGGCAAGGGTATGGGATGAGTTTGATGATGAAATTGTCGCGATGGCTAATATGGGTAACATGACGATCTCTTTTCATCCAGTTGATATCAATTTTTCAGGTAAGCTTATTAAGGAAGAAATGCTTAGTTTAAAAAAATTGATAAAAAAACTACCTATTTCCTATCTAGAAGAGGATATTGGTATATGGCGTTGTGGAGATCTTTTTCTAGGACCTCATCAAACGAATCCTGCACTTAATGAGGAAGGTATTTTGGTAACTGCAAAAAATATTTTGTTTGCACGAGAGTTTTTTGAAAAAGAGATTGCTTTGGAAAACCCACCCGTGTATAGCGAATTAGGCGATATAAACTTTTGGGATTATTATGTTAAACTTTGTGAAGAATCAAAGGCTTATTTTGCTTTCGATTTAGGGCATTATATTGGGTATTGCCGAACACTTGAGTCCGATGCAACTGTTCTGCCTGATATGGATAATGTAATTTGGGATAAAATTATAACGATACATATTTCCGGGATGAAAAAATGGAAATGGAGAGGGGTATCGGTGTGGTTAGATCAGCATTCAGATCCATTTGATGAGGATTTGATCTCGTTATATAAACAGTGTAAATCATGGTGCAAACGACTAGAAAACACGTTACTTGAACAAGAAGGTGCTAACCATCAAGTTGAAAAACTAAACATTAATAGCATTTGGGAGGCTATTTATGAAACGTCACCAAGATTTTCATCTGAATGAAGATAGCTTAGAGAGAATGTCGAATCTTTATTCTGGAAGAGCTTTAGTAGAGTTTAATATCAACCAAACCATTGCAGAAAATCACTTGTTATTTGATAGAGTCAGACGGTTTTTAGATATAACTCGTGCGATTCATAAACGGTGGATTTATGTTTCGAAATATATTCTTTCTCTTTCTAATGAATGTGTTTTGATTGATGTTTTTGATGAATTTCATATAAAAGCTTCTACAAGCCATAGTATTTCAACAGCATCATGTAATATTTTCTATAACAATATAAAAAGTTCAGGTAATGAACTCTTTGTCGAATTACTGGACTACGAAGATTATGTGAATCAACATCCAAGGAGACATTATATTTATAGTAAAGATAATAAGGATGAAAAAAATATTTTGGTACCTTATGATCTAGAGTCACTCTATTTGAGTATTATGTTTTACGCTCGTGCTTCTGCTCCTTCATTTTTATATAGGACAATACTGACTGAGCCGGGTGTAATCTACAAGGAGAGCGTGTAAAGATGGTTCTTCTCACTATTGCGCGAGCAGATGCTATGTATAGTAGTGTTGCTATGAGTGTAACGATACTTGAGTTGGCTCTTATTGCAACCAATGAACATTTAGGTAATTTTTCACTAGAATTTACACTTATTTCCCAATTGGTTATTTCGTTAATTATCGAGTTTGCCTCTGGCAGTCTGATGAGTTTTAATTTTGGGTTAGCGAAAACAACTGTAATTGGATTTGGGTTGAAATTATTATCCGCATTTTTTCTTTTAGCGGGTTTTGCTTTATCTTATATTGGTTGTTTTTATCTCGCTTGGTTTATTATTATTATGTCATTTGTGTGTGATGCGGCTGGAACAGGATGCTTAAAAACGACATTCAGACCTTCATACAATATGATGAGCATTTTTAAAATCGGAGAACCAGCAGATTATGTCAATTCTTTTAAATATTATCTTTCCATCAGATTGATATTGCCATTTGTTCTTCTTGGCATAACAATTGTATTGATTGGTTTTTTTAATGAGAAAGTGGCCGCAATAGCAATTTTTTCTATGATCATGATATTAAGGTTGATACAGATTTTTCAATCTAAAAAGGATCTGGATTGTATTCATAAAGAAAAAAACAATAATAATGTATTGGGATTTTACAAATTCAAAGACTTTCTATCGGTAGTAAAATTAAACGTTCCGAATTCCCTGTTTTTTATTACAGGAAATATATTTGAATCTATAGTACTCATGTATTCCATTGGTTTATTATACAAATATCAGGTTTACCTTAATCTTCCCAATTACCTTGCATGGCTTGGCAGTTCATCTGTTGCATTTGTAATTTATCTTTTTTCCGCAGTTATGGGTAATCAAATTATGGTCAGACTTAAACGGTTCGAGACCAGTGTTCAGCTAAAACAGTCATTAGTCTTGGTTTCATTGCTTGCATCCACTTTATTGTTAATTTCTCCTCTTGGGGCTAGTCAGTTTATTGCGCTTTCATTTTTTAGTCTGATAGGTGTATCCGTTGGTCTTATTATGACTCGTATTGCGATCAATACAGCCCTTTATGAGTTTGATGAAAGGAAAAGTGTTATTTTCTTCCTCTTTGTAGAAACGATGACTACTGGTTTCATTATATTATTTGCCATAGCAGGGAGCCTATTTTTTAAAGAGAATAGCGTGATAAAGGCATTTTGCGTAGGACTTATTGTTTTTTTGTTGAGTTATTTTATCTACACCTTCTTTGTTAAATTGCCTTCTTCTTATGAGAAGAATAGCTAATGAAAATGAAGTTGCTCTATCATCTTATTCAGCATAAGGAGAGATTATGTGGTTTAAAACTTTTTATACCCGTTATCTTTCAAGTTGCTTCTTTGTTAGCTGCACTCGCTCACCCCAGTCACATAGTTTGCTATGCTCCCGGGGATTCTCTCTCTTGCCGTCGCGATGCATCTTGAAATCCATAGGGTATACATGGGGAAATACCCTTGCCCGTGACGTTAATCTCTGTGATTTTGCTCGATGTTCATGAAAATAATCCTGCAGATTTTAAAAAAACAACAAATTCTGTCGCCAAAGCGACATTCCTGCATAAAGTGTTTTAACATTTGGTCGTTAAATACGTACAATCTCGTCCCTGAATGTGTTCTCTACAGAATAGGCTTAGTTTGTCACTGATCCAATTTTATACCTCGCGGAGCCGCCTGCCAGCTTGGCTCGGTATTTTCGCGATACTGATGTTGTTCATTGCGCCAGTGATCTCCCGGTCACTGGAACATGTGCGCATTGGTGAGGCTCATTCATCGAAAGTGGTCGATTGCCATAGGGTGATGTCATCTGACGGTGATATGCCTTGGAATATGTCTCATTCTGACGTTTCTTCCGCATCATATGTTACTAACCAGCATGATGGCATGCAGATGAGTATGCATGGTAGTGGTATGTCGATGTTGGAGGATATTGCCTGTGGATACTGCGTTTTTCTGATCCATATACCTATGCTGGATTTGGCGAATACACCGCTATTTTGGTCAACTTCGCTGACTGCACGGCCACCACCGATTCAAACCGTAGCTTCCTTTCTGCCGCATTTCATCTTTTCTGATTCGTTGCCTCGTGCTCCGCCTGAACAGATCTCATCTCATTGATTTAAACGTAATGAAATGTCTTGTCCTGCTCATTATTGAGTCAGGAAAAGTGTGTTCATACCAAAAACGATTTGGTTGGATTCTATAACGTATTCCGCTGTTGATAGAAATATCTCTTCGGAAGGTGGATTCACATTAAGGAAAGATGATGTTCGAAAAAAATTCTCCTCATAAAAAAAACAGGCTATCCCATTGTATCCGTTCGGCCATGCCACTTTTTTTGCTAGCGACTTTTAATGGCTATGCGGCTGAAACCGCAGCGGATGTACACGACCATGTAAAGGGTTCAAAAACCAATGATGGGGATGTGATTACCGTAACCGCCCCTTTGTATTCTCCTTTGGCAATTGTCACCTCGCCAAAAACCCCCCGCCAACCGGTTCCGGCAAGTGACGGCTCTGATTATTTAAAAACCATACCTGGATTTGCTCAAATCCGTAATGGCGGCACCAATGGTGATCCAGTATTTCGGGGAATGTTTGGTTCTAGAATTAAGCTCCTGACTGATGGCGCAGAAATGCTAGGAGCTTGTCCCGGCAGAATGGATGCTCCTTCATCCTATATTTCGCCAGAAAGTTATGATTTGCTGACAGTCATTAAAGGGCCTCAAACGGTATTGTGGGGGGCCGGTGCTTCAGCAGGGACCATAAGGTTTGAACGTGAACATCCGCGATTTGATGAGCCGGGAGCAAAAATCAATGCTAGTGGATTGACGGGTTCAAATGACCGTTGGGATGGCAATGTGGATGCCAGTATTGGCAATGAATTGGGATATTTACGTTTAATGGCAAATAAATCCCGTTCAAATGACTACAAAGATGGTGGTGGGTATCGCGTTCCTTCACGTTGGGATAAATGGAATAGTGATCTGGCGTTAGGGTGGACTCCGGATAAAGATACATTGCTTGAGTTGACCGCAGGAAAAGGGGACGGAGAAGCTCGTTATGCTGGACGTAGCATGGATGGTTCGCAATTCAAACGTGAAAGTCTCGGTGTGCGTTTTGAGAAATCTAACCTCGGTGAGGTGCTTGATAAGGTTGAAGCCCAAGTTTATTACAACTATACCAACCATATTATGGACAATATAACTTTGCGTTCTCCGAATAGCGCCATGTCAATGGGTATGCCTTCTTCGAGTTGTAAACATATGTGTGGTATGCACATGAATATGAATCACGGTATGTCTATGCAACTGGATCGTCGCGTTGTGGGAGGGCGAGTCATGGGCACCTGGCTATGGCAAGACTTCAAATTGGAAAGTGGCGCAGATACGCAAACCAATACCCATCGTAATAAAGCAGGTAATGTATGGCAAAAGGATGCCCAATTCTATAACTATGGCCTATTTGGTGAGCTAACTTGGTATGCTACAGAACAGAGCGAATTGATAACCGGTGCCCGTCTTGATCGCAGCCGAGCAAAGAAATTTGCGGGTAATAGTGAAAAAGAGCGTAATGATACTTTGCCGAGTGGTTTTATGCGGTTAGAGCATACTTTGGCTGATATGCCTATGATGTTTTATGCCGGTATTGGTTACACTGAACGTTTCCCTGATTATTGGGAACTGTTCTCGCCTACATATGGTCCGACGGGAAGTACTAGTGCTTTTGATGGGGTAAAAAGTGAGAAAACCACTCAGCTTGATATTGGTGCTCAATATACCGGGGAACGTTTTAATGGTTGGGTATCCGCCTATGTAGGGCGTGTAAATGATTTCATTTTATTTAGATATAGCCCGACAAATGCCCGTATTAGCCAGGCTGATAACGTTAATGCCAATATCATGGGTGGAGAAATGGGCTTTGGTTATCAATTGACAGATCATTGGAAAACGGATGCCAGCCTTGCCTATGCTTGGGGAGAAAACCGGACGGATAACAAGCCGATGCCTCAGATCCCGCCTTTGGAAGCCCGCTTCGGCTTGACCTATGAACGTGGTGATTGGAGTAGTACCGGCTTGTGGCGATTGGTGAGCAGCCAGCATCGGATTGCCGTGGGGCAGGGGAATGTCGTCGGCAAAGATTTTCAAAATAGTTCAGGTTTCGGCGTACTCTCTGCCAATGTTGCCTATAAGGTTAACAAAGATGTAAAAGTGAGCGCTGGCATTGACAATATCTTGGATAAAGAATATAGCGAACACCTTAACCTTGCCGGTAATAGCACCTTTGGTTATTCAGCGAATACCTCAGTGAATGAACCCGGCCGGACGGTGTGGGCGAAAATAGATGTAAAATTTTAATGAGAAAATGGCGTCCAATTATTGGACGCCAATATTTGTTTACCCTTTTCCATATCGATGATTATTTCTTATTACCGATATACCCGTCATCTTTCAAGTTGCCTCTTTGTTGGCTGCACTCACTCACCCCGGTCACATAGTTTGCTATGCTCCCGGGGATTCGCTCCCTTGCCGCCGCGATGCATCTTGAAATCCATTGGGTATATACGGATAGACTTTGACGTAATCAACATCGAATGTTGCGGTTGTTTTATTTATCGAGCCATAACCTTGTGCTGGATAATTGCGTGGTACTTCGGAGCTTAAAATAATATATTGGTTGGCGATTGAAATTGGAACTTGATCTAACCCCGCCAGATTTTGCGGAATATCATCAATATAAAATGTATAACCACTTGGTGTCCATGCCACGGCAAATTTGTGGAATTGACCATCAGCAAGTTTATTTGTAGACAATCTCTTTGACCACTCCTTATTACCCCCATACTTTTCAATGAAAAGCCGTGAGGATCGATGAATAGAACCCCGTTCATTGGAACGGGGAATATGACAGATTTACATTATTTCGATGCATCCAGAGCTTGAGCAAGATCGGCAATAATATCATCGATATGTTCAATGCCGATTGACAAGCGAATCATATCCTGAGATACGCCGGCTTTAATTAACTCCTCATCATTTAATTGGCTATGCGTTGTTGACGCTGGATGACAGGCAAGTGATTTAGCGTCGCCAATGTTAACCAGTCGCACAATCAATTTTAGTGCGTCAATAAATCGTGCGCCGGATTGCTGACCGCCTTTAATACCGAAAGAGAGGATAGCTGACGGTTTCCCATTCACATACTGTTGAGCCAGTTTATGTTCCGGGTGGTCTGACAACCCTGCATATTTCACCCAACTAACTTGAGGATGCTCTTGCAGATAATGAGCGACTTTCAGTGCATTTTCTGTATGACGTTCCATTCTTAATGCCAGTGTTTCCAATCCTTGTAGAATAAGGAAAGCATTAAAAGGTGACAGTGCAGCGCCCATATTACGTAGCGGTACAACGCGGCAATGCCCGATAAATGCAGCCTTGCCAAATTGCTCGGTATAAACGACGTTATGGTAGGAGGGATCTGGGGTAGTCAATATAGCAAACCGTTGCTTATATTTTTTCCAGGGGAAATTGCCGGAATCGACAATGATGCCGCCAATAGAGTTACCATGCCCTCCCATATATTTGGTTAAAGAGTGAATCACAATATCAGCGCCATGCTCGAAGGGGCGGCAAAGCACAGGAGTAGCGACAGTGTTATCAACAATTAAGGGGACGCCATGACGATGAGCCACTTCGGCAAATTTTTTCAGATCAACAATATTACCGGCTGGATTACCAATAGATTCACAAAATACCGCCTTGGTACGATCATCAATCAGTGACTCCAATGCTGCAATATCATCGTGTTCAGCAAATCGTGTTTCAATACCGAATCGCGGCAATGTGTGAGCTAGCAGGTTATAAGTGCCGCCATATAACTTAGCAACAGATATAATGTTATCTCCAGCGCTAGCAATGGATTGAATCGCACAAGTGACGGCCGCCATGCCAGATGCAACGGCCAAAGCGGCTATTCCTCCTTCAAGTAGAGCAACCCGTTTTTCCAATACATCATTGGTTGGGTTCATAATGCGGGAATAGATGTTGCCTTCAACCTTTAAATCAAACAGATCGGCACCATGTTGAGTATCGTCAAACGCATAGGATGTTGTTTGATAGATAGGAACGGCAACGGCTTTAGTTGTTGGATCAGGGGAATATCCGCCGTGGATAGCAAGAGTTTCTGGTTTCATTTTCGATCTCTTCTTTTACGGTAAGATGACATATATCTTTGTTGGCTACACTCGCTCACCCCGGTTACATAGTTTTCTATGCTCCTGGGGATTCACTCCCTTGCCGTCGCGATGTATCTTGAAATCCATAGGATATATTTCCGATAATTCTTTATTAATTAAAGAAATAATTTGAAAAAGTTACTAATTATCTGATTTAGCTATGCTAGCATCTTTATTTTTTAAGAATGTGGATATTATCACAAAAGCCTTCAACGATTTCAGCCAAGTAACATTAACTATTAAAATAAAAAATGAGAACAAAATATACAAATAAATATCCAATCTTTTAGAAAGATCACAAAAATTTCTGTGAAATAGTTAGTTTTCGTTAGATTGCTTTAATTTATTTCTTCACTGTTGCCTGAATGAAAATAGAAGGTATACTCATCGTTCAGATTTTTTCAAACTTTTTTAAATGATTTTGGTCGTAATTTATTGTTAGTATGATCAATATTGGCACTAACCAATAAATTAATAGGATTCTTATGGCTAAGTTTTCAAACCGGCGGGAGTTAAAACAACTTTTATTTTTCTCTTTCCCTATCATCGTTAGTCAGATAGCACGTACAGCAATGAGTTTTGTGGATATTGTGATGTCTGGTCACTATGCCACGGCTGATTTAGCAGCCGTAACATTAGGAAGTAGTATTTGGTTTCCTATATTTGTATTAGGATATGGGACGATTATCATGCTGGCCGCAGATGTAGCTAAGCAGAAAGCGCAACATGATGACGAAGGGATTAAAGACAGTCTTAAAAATTACTTGTTTCTGGCGGTGATACTTTCGATACCAATAATTCTTTTATTAATATTAGTTAGCTGGCTACTTTCGTTTATAGGCATCGATGAGCATATTTTAGAAATCACACAGGGCTATGTTATTGCTCTGGCCTGTGGTGTTCCTAGTGTTATGATATTTAACGTTTTTCGTTCATTTCTACAAGGATTGGAAGACACAAAAATCGCAATGTATTTGTCTGCGGGTGCTTTATTATTGAATATCCCATTAAATTACATATTTATTTATGGAAAACTGGGTTTGCCAGAAATGGGGGGCATTGGCGCGGGTATTACAACTGCAATTATTAATAATCTCATTGCTGTATGCTTGGTTATCTATTTTTTGCTAAAGAAGGAATATCGGCGATATAGGCCAGATTTCAGTTTACCAAAATATAATTCTTTGATTAAAACTTTTTATATTGGTATTCCAAGTGGATTGGCTCTTTTTGTTGAAATGGTTTTTCTGGATGTGATTGCGATAACCGCTGCTCCTTTGGGGGCGCAAGTCATTGCTGCACATAATATTATGCTTAATATTACCTCTATCATCTATACCATAACTGGGGGAATTGCAGCTGCTGTAACTGTGAGAGTCGGTTCCTATATTGGTAAGAGAGATAGAACATCATTAACAGGTACTATAAAGATCTCAATTGCTTTAATTTTATCTATTTCCGCAGTTATTGGTGTTTTAATCTACTATTTCGCAGGTTCATTTATTTCACTCTATACTAACGACAATGGAGTCATAATAATTGCGCTTAACATAATCTTTCTGTTATGCCTGTTCCAATTCTTTGACTCTTGCCAGGCAGCTTTATCCGGTATTTTACGGGGTTTTCATGATACCCGCTCGGTATTTTACGCACCGTTATTCGGTTATTGGCTAGTGGGTTTGCCATTAGGGTTTATTTTGGCTTTGACAGACTGGATAACCGAGAGAATGGGAATTATAGGATTTTGGTATGGCTTGGTTTTGGGGCTTTTTGTGAACGCTATTTTGCTGTTTATCATATTAAAGGTTAGGCAGAGAGGAATGATTTCTCGGTTAATTTCTTAATTTAACCACATAGTTGATGCAGCAAGGATATAAAGAACCTGAATAATACCTATATTAGCCTAATAGTTATCATATCTACATTTAATTCTCTATACCCGTCATCTTTCAAGTTGCCTCTTTGTTGGCTGCACTCACTCACCCCGGTCACATAGTTATCTATGCTCCCGGGGATTCGTTCCCTTGCCGCCGCGATGCATCTTGAAATCCATTGGGTATATATTCGATATAATAGTTTTTTCTATTTAAATCATTTAGGTGAAATATATCTTTTTGATTTTTAGTTCTCATTGTCAAATATTTCTTGATTAATGTGAAATAGTTAATTTCAGATTAAATGGTTTCTATGATGATAATAATCATTGCATTAATTTCTTTTTAAAATAATTTCTCATTCATATATCGGTATGTATTGATTTTTTTACACTCATTATTGGTGATTCATCTAAGATTATATCTATTATAATATTATGGTTATGGTGAATATTTATTTAATAATTAAATGGTTAGCTGTATTAATTGCCATTCTATACAAATAGACAAGATTATTTTATGATAATGATTATCATTTCATTTTTTATTAAAAGTGCGTTAATATGCGCGGCAGTCTTCGGACGGTACTAAAACTATGTAATAAGCAATACTCTAACATTTAATTAGTTAACATAAGGAATATGCTATGAATAAGGTTAAAGTGTTAATTGCAGTATTAGGTACATGTGGATTAGTTACACAAGCTATAGCGGCCCCAGGTTTTGAGCAAACTCAAGATTTTGATAAGAATAAATCCAGCATTAAGGTAGGTGTGACTAGGGCGGGTGGTGCTGGTCATGCAAGCCCTGGAGGGGAACCAGGAGTTGGGGTACATTCCATTGCTGGTGGTCAAATTGTTAGTTTCTCAGGGCTTACCCGTTATGCCGCAGCGGATGCGAATGGCATTCATAAAATTTCTATGCCTGGATCGGGTAGCCACAATGGTATGGGGGTGTTTAATTTCAGTAAAGTGGCTAATGCTGATGTCTATTTTGGGGAATGGTCACAAACCGGTAAGGTGACTGATACTACTCATACCGCCTATTATTCCGGTAAAGATGTCACGACTAATTTACCTACCGGTGGTATCGCAACTTATACGGTTAAAGGAGTTAACCAATATAGTGGTAGCAATGCCCTGCATGGGACATTTACTGCGGATTTCGGTCAGAAAAGACTGACTGGTTCAATAGCAAATAGTGCGCTCACTGTTGGTATTAATTCCGTTATTAAAGCTGATGGTTCATTTACGGGTAGGGCAACCGCTGGAAATCTTGTCGGGACAAACAATGGTCACTTCTTTGGCGATAATGCATCTAGTTTAGCTGGTGTGGCTAAATTTAATGCAGATCACAGTAAAGATACTGCCTTTGGCGGAATTAAGAACCCATAATATGAGTTTGTGGTGACTGGATAAGACAAAGTTCATATGGGCTTTGTCTTATTTTTGGTTCGACAATTAAGCAGTGATATTAACGATGTTAAATACCCCAATTGTTCGTTTTGCTTTACTCATTAGCTGTTTGTTTATAAAGCCATCTCTGGTGTTGGCAGATGAAGATACCGGTAGAAGATTGTGGCATAACGTACAGCGAAATTTGCAAGATCAAGAAAAAGCGCTGGTTACAGATGAAACTGTAAATAAAAAGACAGATCATTTATCGATAGTACTTAATGGTCAAACGTTTAGTGTTGAAAATAATGTGAATGATATTGGTCAGGCGCTCTATTTAGCCATTAATCATCAACAAGTGAAGGATGTCGAGCGCTTTTTGTTGATATACCAGAAGTTACCTGGACATGATACCCAATTGGTCCATTTTGCTCAGGCAAATCTGGCGCGTTCTCAGGGTGACTTGGCAGCAGCAGAACTGCATTATCAGGCCATCTTGCAGCAACAACCTGATTTTACCCGGGTTAAATTAGAGTTAGCCAGGGTCTATTATGAGAATCAAAAAAATAGAGAAGCCAGTTTACTATTTAATGAGATTTCAGCAGTTAGTCGCGATAATGAAAATAAATTACCACCGGCAGTCATTAAGAATATAACTAATTATCAGGAGGCGATTAATTTGCGCAATTCCTGGCGTGGATCTTTCTCCGTGGGATATATCTTTAACGATAACACGAATATGTCGCCAGATAAGCCCCCTACTTGTACTGAATATCATAAAGATGTTGGTTGTATAACTGAACGTAGGTTGCCTATGGCAAAGAAGGCAAACGGTATTAGTTATGATGCTACGTTACGTAAGATATATCCACTAAGTGGTCATCATGGTGTTTTTTTACGTTCGATGACTTATGGAGAAAGCTATCGTCATCACAGTGAGGAGAATGAAAATACTACTTCTGCTTATTTGGGATATAGTTATAAAACACAACAAAATGATTTCCTAATGGGGCCAGTCGTTGAGTTTAATTATGTTGGTAATCATTCCCGTTATCGTACTACGGGAGTGAAAACCGAATGGATGCATATTCTATCTAAAAACCTGGCATTAAATTTGGAAGGTGAATATAAGCAGTTTCGTTATCATAAACTTTATAATCATAATGACGGTAATATGACTTCTGTTTATGCTACCTTATCTTATTATTTAACTGATCAAACCATTACCTTTGCGGGTGGTGATTGGGTTAATAAAACCAGTGTTGAAAAAGCGGATGATTATCAGCAAAAAGGCGTGCGAGCGGGCATTTCCACTCAATTATATCCGGGAATTAATGCAGTGGTATTTACTGCATTACGCCAACGGCAATTTGGTGATTACAGTGTACCTCTAAATGCACGTCGTAAAGATAATGAACAATTCTATGCGGCAATTGTGAGTATGCCTAAATTTGAAGTTTTTGGTTTAACTCCGGTAATTACTTATCGATTTAGAAAAAATAGTAGTAATGTTGATTGGCTCTATTCCTATAATAAAAATGAAGTGTTAGTCAAGTTTGAAAAGTATTTTTGATACTGATTGAAGTAACAAGTTATACCCTATGGATTTCAAGATGCATCGCGACGGCAAGGGAACGAATCCCCGGGAGCATAGGTAACTATGTGACCGGGGTGAGGAGTGCAGCCAACAAAGAGGCAACTTGAAAGATAACGGGTATATTTCAATCCACACTATGGCAGATAATGACTATGTATAAATTAAATAATAAATATAGCAAAATAACATTCATGCTGGCATTAGCCTACAGTATGATGCCCTATCGTTCTGATGCAGAAACACTAATAACCTCGGCTCAATCATCTAAACAGCCAGCTGAAAATAAGGCTGACCTTGGTAAAATTAACGTTTCAGCGACCAGTGAAAAAGATGAGGCAGGTTATGATGCGGTTTATGATAAAGATATTACCAATATTTACTTGGGTAAGGATTTGGTAGAACGTTATAAGGGTGCTTCACCAGCGGATGTTTTAAAAAGTGCAGTCGGCGTATTTAGTGGTGATTCGCGAAACAGTGGCGCATTAGATCCTAATATTCGAGGTATTCAAGGGCAGGGACGGGTTCCTGTTACCATTGATGGTACTGAGCAGGCAATTACCACTTGGCGTGGTTATAACGGTGCGAATAATCGTAATTATATTGATCCTAACTTGATCAGCAGCATTGAGATAGAAAAAGGCCCATCACTGACACGTGGAGTAAAAGGTTCGATCGGTGGGGCGGTAATGATCAAAACTTTGGGTATTGATGATGTGGTACCAATAGACGAACGATTTGGTATTAACTTGAAATTGGAAACCAGCAGTAATGCGGTTAAGGAACGAGTACCGCATCTGGAATTAGGGCAAGATTATCGGGATATTCCCGGTTTTAATCAGGGATTTAATTATGTTGATCCTGCGTTAGAAATTACGCCAAAAACGTCAAAAGATAATAAATTATTGGGCCTAAAAGATAATGCGATACGTCTAGCGTTAGGTACCCGACAGGAATATTTTGATTTAATGGCAGCTTATAGTTATCGCAGTAAAGGAAACTATTTTGCCGGTAAGGGGGGTGCTCATCGCTATGATGATCCCATTAATAAAAAGGATATAGAGATCCTTGATGGTGGTACCCGGTCGTATGATCCTTATTTGCCTTTTGTTGCACGTATATATCGCCCCGGAAATGAAGTGCCGAATACCTCCAGTGAAATGGAATCTTGGTTGTTTAAAAATAACTGGTATTTGGCTAACCAACAGACGATTGGGTTTGGTATCCGCGATACTAAAACGATTTACGGGGAGATTATGCCTTCGCGGCTTGGTTGGGCTCGGGCAGAAAATAACGTTTTACCACAGTGGCCGCTAGCGAATGTACATCAGCAGGCATTTAACTTGGATTATAAATGGAAACCTGACGGGAACAAATGGGTTGATTTTGATATGAAATTTTGGATTACCCGTACTATCAGCGATACCAATACTGCCGGGGGATATCCACGTGAACCGCGAGAGCGGGATGCTGTTTGGGATGTAAATGGTAAGGAAAGAGATCCAAATAAAGATGGTCGCTTGGTAGATACTGCTTCTACCAATACCCATAATAACCGTTGGGGTGTTGATCTCTCTAATGCTTTCGAATTGACCTCAAATTTAGATTTAACCTTGTCAGCTAGCCTACAACAGGAACGTTTAGGTTCCCATGATGATTATAAAGGGAAGAATTTTTCTAGTTTTCGATCACCCCCAAGAAAAGGACGCCGCCAGGAGAATAATATTGCTTTTAATTTTGACTGGCGGCCTACCTCATGGTTGGCATTAAGTGCTGGCGCTAGACGGGTAAGTTATTGGTCTAAGGATGATTTTTTAAATGAACGTTTGGCTGCCCGTGATATTGGTTATAGTAACAGTGAAAAATTGGTTGGCCAGGGGATACGATATCTGAGAACACTTACTGAGCAGGAAGCTATGTTGTATAAAAAATATAGTAATTGCGTTGATGACTGTTTTGATGATTTAGATGAATATTTAGAATATGAAGAAAAGAAGATCACAGAATCAAAAGAACGGGATTCAGTTCTTCGCCCTATGGCGCCGGTAGATGTGCTTTGGAAATATCATGACGATGGTAAGTTATATAAACAAGATAACCCTTATTTCAATGGGGAGCTTGATATGAATGAGCGCGTTATTGATCCTATAACGAATAAAGAAGTGTATAAATATGAATACAGTGCTGCTCAACAGAATAGCCGTTATATTGATGACTCTGGAGAAATACTAAATAATAGTGATAAGGGTGTTTATAAAGCGAAAAGTGAACAAGAGCGTTGGTCTAAACAACCTAAACGTAAAGATCATGCCTGGGCTCCGGTATTTTCCGCAACAGCCTATGTGAGTGATAATGCACGTATCTATACCCGCTATGCCGAAGCAGTACGTATGCCAAGTATTTTTGAGGATACCGTTGGCTTTTCTTCCGGTTTGACTGATAAGCCTACACGTGCTTTTAAACCTGAACGTAGTAAAACAGTGGAAGTGGGTTATGTGCATGATTTAATTCAGTTATTGGGTGCGGAACGTAATGCGGATATTAGATTCGCTTATTATAATACCATCATTGAGAATGTTTTTGACCGTGACAGTAACTTTGTATTTACTCAATTAGATAAACAGAAATTATCTGGTTTAGAATTACAGGGACGTTATGATAACGGTAATTTCTTTACCCATTTTGGTCTATCTTATAATCTTAAAAATAAAGTTTGCGATAAAACCGCATCACTTATGTTAGATCCAAGAAACCAATTTGGTGTTCCTGAATGTATTGATGGCGGTTTTCCCGGTGGTTTTTTAAGGACAACTATCCCACCTCGTTATTCTCTTAATCTGAATATTGGTGGCCGGTTATTAGATGAAAATTTAGAAATCGGCAGCCGAGTGTTATACCACAGCAGTGTGGAGAATAAGGATGAAAAATGGTTAATGAAAAAAATACCCGGTGTTTATAAAGGGATAAATAATAATCCGATGCGTTGGAACTCGGTAATGACTGTAGATGCTTATATTAATTATCAGGTTACACCAGATGTGGTTGTTGAATTATCTGGCACCAACTTAACCGATCGCTATTATCTGGACCCGTTAACGCGTTCCATGATGCCAGCGCCTGGGCGAACGTTTAAGCTTAGTGTCACCAGTCGGTTCTGACTCTTTAAGGGAGATTAGCCGGTTGCGGTTAAGAGCGCTGGCAATCTCCACAGATAACGGACGGAAAGATGGCTTGAAGTTATGATGAGAAATCGTTTTTATATTGGTTTGTTTGCTTCTTTACTGTTACATGCGGGTCTTGTTGGATTTATGGCGAGGCATTTACTGCGTGATGACAGTGCGAATAATCAATTAGTGAATTCGCCAATAATGAGTATGTCAATAGAAATGGTTGCTTCGGCAGCACCGGCCGGACAGGAACAACCGGTAGAACCGGAACCTATTCCACCCCCGTTACCGCCAGAGATAGTGGTAGCGGAATCGCCACATGAGGCAAAAATAGTCCTTAATAAGCCTGCGGATAAGCCACGGAAACAAGAACGCCCGGAGCCACCGCCAGAAAAACATGCGGATGCTAAACCGAAGAGCAAGCCTCAGCCACAGAAAGAGCCGGTAGAAGATCCTCAACCAAAACTAGCAGAGCGCGGGCGTAAACTAGGGGCAGAGCAAAATCAACCAGAGCAAACGGAGGGAAGTTCTCAGTTAGCAGGGAGAGATGCTGTGGATTCACAAGCTGGCGCTCGTCAGGCGACGACCAGTCAACCGATCACTGGCGTTGGAGCTGATGAGTTACAAAGCTATCAGTCCGCCTTACGTCGTGAAATTGAAAAACATAAACGCTATCCGCGTCGGGCTAAGAAGATGAAGCAACAGGGTATCGTACAGGTCAGGTTTAGCTTGCTGGATAGTGGTGATTTGACGAATCACCAATTAGTGCAGAGTTCAGGCGCTGATGAATTAGACCGCGCTGCCCTTGCGGCTATCCAACAAGCTCGGTCGGTAGGGCTAAAACCGGCCGGTTTGCCAAGGGAGCTTACTTTAGCAATAGAATTTAATTTGAAATAAAGGTTTGGGCAGCGAAGAGATTGTCGCTGCCTTGATAATAGTGGCGTCATGTGGAGATGGCGTATTTCGTGTTTATCATTTATCGCTTTATAAACCGTCAGCATCGGTAAATAGGTATGCTGAATCAATGGGCGTAGTTGATTAATATGTTCGTCAGATAAAAAGTCATGTGTTGCTTGTACCGAGGCTTCCCAGATTTCGATCAGTTTATTGAAATCGGCCTTTATCGCTTGCTGAATCCTCATATTCATTCTTCTTAATCTTTTATTTCTCTAAACCGATGATGAATTAACACTATCACATTTGTTGTGATGGATCGCTTCAGATATTACTCAGGCTTAGCCGTTATTCCTATCCATTATTCTTATCAGAATCTTATGCTGTCTGTTTTGTGATCTATTTCATGAAACAAAGGAGAGAATTCAATCTATTTGGTCTAATATTACTTTTTATAGATAGTTGAAATTTAACCAATTTGATTAATTGAACAATCAAGCAACACTAAACTTTAAAACCTAAAAAAACAATGCGGAATTCTCTCTATTACTAACTATAATGAGGTATTGGTTAATCAGAAAGGGGATTGCGTCATATCTCATTAACGTAGTTTCGATTTGGATTGATCATTTCAGTTGGACGGTTAGTTCAATGATAAATATAAAATAACTTCTTGAGGATCATATTAATGAAAAGGGCATTTATATTTACACCAGGCATGTTAGCACTTTCGATAAGTGCAATTTCGAATGCACACGCTTATGACCATCTATATGTTTTTGGTGATAGCTTGAGTGATGGTAGAAAAGGTCATCGATACATGATAAATGGTAAAACTAATAAGTTGTATAATGATCTTATTGCTCAACATTTAGGGACTAAACTGGAGCCTTTCGATGAAGGTGGGACTAATTACGCCGTGGGTGGATCGACTGCTGTTCCTGATGTGAACAAAGATAACAATACTCAAAATCAAGTAGATAATTATTTGGCAAGCCACGGTGGTCGTGCTGATCCTAATGGCATGTATATTCACTGGATTGGTGGTAATGATCTTAAAGCTGTCATGTTAGGGGGAGATCCGAGAATTGTTGGAAGTAGCGCGATGGAAGCCTCGGCACAGGTGCATAAGCTTCTTGATGCGGGAGCTGGGATCGTTATTGTACCTACTGTTCCTGATATCGGTAAAACACCAATGATTATGAAAGCCGTCGTTTCTCAGGGACTCACTAAGCTCCCGATTTCTCTCACTCCTGACCAGGTTGAGGAATTAAAGGATATGATCCGTGCGAGCACTAATGCATATCCAACGATAAATGAAGATACTCGCTCTCAAATTATCCAAGGGATCTTTGAAAATCTTGCGGCCAAGGCTTCAAAGGGAGATGCTAAAACAGCGGAAGAATATAAGCGACAATTACTTGATAAGTATAACGAAATAAGCAGCAAAGCCTCAGGATTGGTTAACGAGTACAATAAATTAGAAGATACCGCACTTAGCAAGAAGGGCGGCAATATTGTTCGGGTTGATGTTAATGCACTTTTGCATGAAGTCATTGATAATCCTTTACGCTACGGTTTTTCCAATACCTTAGGCTATGCTTGTGTTCGGGATAGGGATGCTAATATTTGTAGTTCTGATGATACCGGTTTTGATGCCAGTAAATCCTTTTTGTTCTCTGACGATTTTCATCCAACTCCAGACGCACAGCGTATGGTCGGTCAGTACACTATTTCAATCCTTAATGCTCCACATCAGGTTATGTCACTGACGAATACCAACAATGTGCCGGTGAAAGGAGCGCTTGCCTCTCTTGACAACCGTTTGCAGCAGCTGCGCAGCGTGGGTAACGAGCAGAGTAAAATAGGCGTATTCGGTGGTTATAGTGGAAATCACAACAGTACATTGACACTGGGTAGTGACTATCAACTCACGGATAATATTCTGTTAGGCGGGATGATCTCGCGTTATCAGGATAAGCGCTCAGTTAATCATTTCCGCGCTGATGGCCGTGGTTATCTATTCACCACTTATGGCTTATGGCGTTACTACGATAAAGGTTGGATTAGCGGCGATCTTCACTATTTGGACATGAAATATGAGGATATTACGCGCGGTATCGTGCTCAATGAGTGGCTGCGCAAGGAGCATGCTTCGACAACCGGTCATCAGTGGGGAGGACGCATTACCGCGGGTTGGGATATTCCGCTGACATCTACGGTGATGACCAGCCCGATTATCCAGTACGCTTGGGATAAGAGTTATGTTAAAGGTTATCGTGAATCAGGTAATAGCAGTACGGCTATGCATTTCGGTGATCAACGTTACGATTCTCAGGTCGGAACATTAGGCTGGCGTCTGGACACTAATTTTAGTCGTTTTAACCCTTATGCCGAAGTTCGGTTTAACCATCAGTTCGGCGATAGGCATTATCAGATTAGTAGTGCCATTAACTCAACTGAGACATCTTTCGTTAGTAAAAGCCAAAAGCAAGACACTAACTGGCGTGAATACGTTATCGGTATGAATGCTGCTATTACAAAAGATTGGGGCGCTTTTGCGTCAATATCGCGCAATGATGGTGATGTTCAGAATCACACTTATGCTTTCAGCTTAGGTGTTAACGCCAGTTTCTAATTTCTGGTTAAAAGATACACGTTGATAAAACAGTAGCTCTCTGCTTGTCGTAATAGTGTGGCTATTATCGTAGTAATGCCCGACAACGTGATCGGGCATTTTTCGTGATGATTGCCTCATATCTTGGGTTGTTTATATACCCGTCATCTTTCAAGTTGCCTCTTTGTTGGCTGCACTCACTCACCCCGGTCACATAGTTCGCTATGCTCCCGGGGATTCGCTCCCTTGCCGTCGCGATGCATCTTGAAATCCATAGGGTATAAATATCCGGCCGGACAATTTGCCAAACAAAGTTTTCCTCGTTCACTGGGGAATAACCCATTTTTTCATACAGCCACGGTGCCATCGAAGTGACGAGCATAATATGACGAAGCTGTGCTATTTGGGGATGTTCCAGGCAACATGTCATTAGCCAGCGCCCTAATCCCAATCCTCGATAGTCGTCTAAAATAAAAACATCACTAAGATAACCAAAGGTTGTGAAGTCAGTCACGATACGAGCAAATCCTATTTGCTGAGTATTTTTATATAGACCAAAGTTCAAGCTATTTTCGATCGACAACTTAACTGTTTCCTTGTCAATTCCTTCTGCCCAAATGGATTTCGTTAAAAACTGCTGTATGATCATAATATCTAATTTATTTTTATCTGTAGTGACAACATATCCATCCTTTTCCCAACGATGCAATTTTTCCATGCCAGGCTTCCTCTTAAGATAAAATGATAATAATGGGTTATGATATCTCTGTGCTTAAATGTTTTGCCGAGACTTTTATCATGGAAAGAATATAGCGATTTGAATGAATAATGCTATAGGGCCGTATGTTGCTTCTTCAAATTTTCGACTATATAGACAGGCCATTCTGTACAGAACAGACATCCATTTATTCAGAATTGTTTGACATTAGATAGACTTAATTTTGTCTTCCGGTATATACCATCGGAGAGAATTCTTAATGGGGGACGGAGTTACCATAACTAATCCTTTGTTAGCCAGTTTCAATAACAGATAACGTGCTTTGTAGATGGTGAAATCGCATTGTTCCGCTACATCACGCGTACTAGGCCATGATTCTGGTGGGGGAGCCGCTTGCATTTTACGAATAGTACATAATTCGGATATGACATTGAGTATTTGATCCGTCTGGGAAGGTTGAGTCGAATCTTTCCGGTTTTCCATATTAACTCCAGGCTTTATTGAACCCAGTTGGATATCTTGAGTAATTAGGATAATCCAACGGTTAATTTCAACACATGAGGGCAATCTGAATGCTTTATACCCTATGGATTTCAAGATGTATCGCGACGGCAAGGGAGTGAATCCCCGGGAGCATAGATAACTATGTGACCGGGGTGAGTGAGTGCAGCCAACAAAGAGGCAACTTGAAAGATGACGGGTATATTCAGTCATAAAGAATTGCCGGGTATATCCTGTTTTGTCAAGGTTGGTTTTTATACGATGCAGAATGATTATATCGAAAAATTGAAATTTTAGATCTTTTAATTTGAAAAACAAATTGCATAAAGTATTTTATTCTTATATAGATATAATTTGCGACACTATAGATCGCAAATGATCGTATTGAAATGTTATCTAAGTATTTTGTTGTGAAATTATTTGAATTTGTATTTTTTGTTTTTATTAATTGAATTATTCTGTAATACTTGAAAGGTTGATAGGGTCATGGTTCATATATAAATATTTTTTATGATTTATTACTGGCACAAATTTTTCTAATCTTCATAAGATTAAAATAGGATTGATAATAAAATTATTTATTTAAAATATATTGTTGTTCTATGCCGGTATTGATCGTTATTAGATAATCGTAATAATTTGAAATGAAAATGAATAAAATTATAATATCGGCCATGTTAATATTGGGTGTTGTGTCTATTGCATTTATAGCACATAAAGCTGATCAAAGTTATATCACAGTGACCTTTAATGGCGCTATTATTGCTATACCTTATTCTACCGGACAGGCTCTTTTGGGTAAGACTGTAAATCCTGGGAAAATTTCCAACATAATATTGAAAAAGGCGAGAGCTTCAACCCATAAGAGTCTTGAGAACCATTTGGTAAATTGCAGATTACAACCAGTAGTTCATCAGTTATTATCCCGGGCAACATTGAAAATATTGCTGGCTTTACCTTGGGTGGCTAATAAGACGGATAAATCTCCGAAGTTGTGCCAGCGAAAGAAGCTTCATATATTCAGATTAATGATAAATTTTACTTTTTAATAGTTATTTCTTGATTATGAGACAGTTGAGGTTTGATTATTTTCAATAAAATTTTGGTGTTTAAGTTATCCTCACTATATAATTTATTTATTCATGATATCTCTCAATATTAAATTATTTTCATATCAATCTATAATTAATCTTATAAGTTTGCAATTGAATCATTTATTTATAAAAGTAATTAATTTATTGGATATTAGTTGTATATTGCTTGAGTAACAATATTGATATTTTTAATGAATTAATTCTATTGTATAAATAAGTAATATGTTTGTTAGATAAATATCAGTAAATATTAATTGAGAAATATTCTTGCAATAGATCATTTGTAAACAAAATTAAACATTAATAACGTGATTTTATTGTTGATTTATGTTAACAATGATAAATATAAAGCATCTATTTTAATGTTAATTTTTCCTTGTTAATTGTTATCGAAGAATGAATATATACCCAATGGATTTCAAGATGCATCGCGACGGCAAGGGAGTGAATCCCCGGGAGCATAGAGAACTATGTGACCGGGGTGAGCGAGTGCAGCCAACAAAGAGGCAACTTGAAAGATGACGGGTATAGGCTTTTAATCGTTTAATAACGTTGTAAATACCTGCTTTCCTTTAGTATTGATTGTTATCTGTTCTGTTAAAATAGTGATTTTGGTTTTGTATTTTCTAACGAAAAAAGCATGAAAAATAACAAAAACGTGAACAAACATGGCAAAACATCGTTTTTCGGACAACATTTTTTTGAGCTGTATATGGATCATGTGGAGCATTGCTCTGGGATTCTATCTGGCTGGTAATTTTTTTGGCTGTGCAGTGACAGCGATTCTCTCTTTTTTGGCGCTAATATTTTTCTTTATTCACATGAGGTCGAGATTAAAAACTATGTTTGGAAAAAAAGCAGAGGCAGCGGCTGTCGAGCCGCTATCTCAATTTGTTGATGATAAAAAGAACGCCGGTGCAGAAGCTCGTCGTTGCACGATTGTTGCCAAAAGCTCGGTATTTAAGGGCGATATTGATGTAGAAGGTGATATACAAATCTGGGGCAAAGTGATTGGCAATATCCGGGTGAAAGAGGGGGCGATCAGCATCATGCATGCTGGACGGGTCGAAGGTGAACTTAGCGCGCCAGAAATCATTATTGATGGTGACGTTGTGGGGACGTGCTGTGCAGCAACGTTGGATATTCTTGAACATGGCGAGCTGCGTGGAATCAGTCGTTGCAGCAGTATGTCTATCAAGCGCGGAGGCCTGTTTTTTGGGCAATCGGAACAGGTTGAAAACAAAACAGCATCTGAACGTGTTGTACCAATAAAAGATACCAATAATGATAAATCTAAAGATAAGGCCGCGGTAAAAACAAGTGCCTGATAAACCAGGCCCGTGTGACATCTGATTCAGAGACTTTTGGCACGGGCCACTTCCTTTTTAGTTTGAATCATGTTGTTCTATTTCCTCTGATTAAAGTATATGGTTAGGTATCCTATTTGTTAATTAATATTGGGAGGAGAAGAATATGGTTGTGGTGTTGGAAACAGACAGGTTAATTATGCGTTCATGGAGAGAAGAGGACAGATTACCATTTTATCATTTGAATAGTAACGCAGAAGTTATGGAATATTTTCCTGCCACTTTTGCTTTCACCCAATTAAAACTTGAGGAAATAGTTGCATTTACGACAATTTCCAATTTGCGATCTCAAAAAGTTATGAAGCGGCTTGACATGGTGAAAGATGAAAATACTTTCTTGCATCCTTCATTACCGAATGGGCATCCGCTTCATGAACATGTGCTTTACCGGATTCGTCAATAATAGCGCTATTCTCTTTTCTGGTTTTCGTTACTTTGATGTTTTATACTATTGTTGCATAGATTGTATCTTGGAAATTCAAATGAAATATGAATTAGCTGTTATGGCGGCCTTGACTAAACTAGATCATCCTAATACCCGTTCAATTGTAGAAGCGACAGGGATATCTGAACGTAAGGTGCAACAGGTTTTGCAAATATTGCAACAAGACTTAGAGGTAAAGATTAACCGTATTAGAAATGGGAAGATCAGTTATTTTGAAGTTATTTCTTGGGGAATATTTGAAAGTGGTCAGGCGATTAACTGTAAATTGATCGATTTGGATCTGGCTAAATTTAAATATTCCCGTCAGCAAGAAAAAGATATTAGAAACCAAAAGAACAGAAAAACAATAATGACAACTTATAGTGAAAAAAAACATTATTTTGACCGTGTAAAATTAAAAAACTATAGAGATAGTATGCGTCTTGAAGGGATGAATATTGTTATGAATAGTTTGCCTGAAACATCGAAAGAGCAAAAAAATCTTAAAGATAAACTAATTAGAAAATATAGTTTACAATGAGGTAGTTATGGTAGATAAATATGGAACAGGGCAAGATCCCTATACATATCCGGGTATCGATACACTTATTAATAAATTAGCTATTCGTGATCCCGTTATTCTTGAGCAGGCAGAAAGGGAACTTACTGAACTTGCTATATTGAATATTTCATTCCAGGAACCACCTTACGATTTAGTCTTTTGGCGTAAACTCCATAAACAGATATTTTCTGATTTATATGATTGGGCTGGTCAGCTAAGGATAATTGATATATCTAAAGGGGATACCCGTTTCTGTCATGCTAAATGTATTGAGATAGAAGGGAATAGGATATTTGATATGCTAGAGAATGAAAATTATCTTGTAGGATTAAACTATCAGGAACTTATTAAAAAACTTGCTGAATATTATGCGGAATTAAATGTAATTCATCCTTTTAGAGAAGGAAATGGGCGAACACAGCGACTATTATTTGAATATATTGTTATAAACTGTGGATATAAAATCTCTTTTGAGTCTATAAATGCTAAGCAGTGGATTGAAGCTAATATTTCTGCTTATCAATGTCACTATCAGCCATTAATAAGGATTTTTGAAAATTGTGTCTCTTAAATTATATAATTTTGAGATGATATAATGAATTATTTACTGGTATTTTTTATCTAAGATTTCTGGTGATTTCAACTTATGAGCTTGCCGATTAAGCATTCCACTTAATTTTGATTGAATTTATTTAAAGTGATTGACGGTTTAAAAAATATAAAATAAATAAAACCGCACAATGAAAGCGACAAGAACGAAACTATCCTTGTCACTTTGTTATTAAATATATTATTATCAATTGATTTAAAGGCAAATTGTCCAAAAGAAAAGGCTAATAATCATTACTGGCGTACATGTCTTAGCGCATTTACTCAGAGATTTCTCATTGTAATAACATAAATTTGCCGACGCGAAGTTAGGCGAGAAAGCGGTAATGCTCAATACTAAAAAACAAATTGATAGCTTTTTCATGGTTGGCACCTCATCAGGGGATTATGTAGAGTAAAATAATTTATCCTAGCTACTAATTATTGTTCAAGAATAGGTAATAAGTTCTCTTTTCGTATAATTTTTTGTTGTATTGTTGAAAATCTGTTGAAGTTAAGTATGGACTTTAATGATTTTTTAGCTGCTGGTATTTTGAGTAGAAATAATATACGCTTTAGTGTTTGTTTTAACTGACTTATTTAATTTAATTAAGATCATACTATAAAATTATTTTTCTTTACCAATAAGTAGGCTAGGGTTGTTATGCTTGAATATGCGATACTAAAAAAATCAAAGGCGCTAAATTTTTAATTAATGAAAACTTTATAAAGTTTCCAGACATTAAAATACCTATTGATATTACGTATGAAAATAAAAAATATGGTTTTGATATGGGGTTGTTCAACGGAGATAAATATGTCAGATTTGACTCATTGATGATAAAAGAGCATGACGATTTTCTAATATTAGAATGTGTCAATAAAACTGGTGTTATATGGTTTGTTTTTTTATTTAAAAATTATATTCCTGAAGAAATAAAAAACTGTAATTTTAGTGTTATCATTAATAATATGTTTGGTGATAAATGTGAACACCCCTTATGAGCTCAAAGCTCTTGGAGAGAAAATCTCTTAGGAGTCATTATGTCAAAGCAGAAAGCAGCCATTAAAGATATCAAAAAATTTGATACGCAGCAGGTGTATACTGCTGTGGGTGGGGCTATTGACTTGTTGATAAAAGCTGCCCCAAAAATGTTTGAGCATAAGCCAAAAGTTGAGCTTCAGGGAAAGCGTAAGAATCATCACCAAGCTGCTTAAAATTTTTTGAGTAGTCATCAATAAACCTGCCTACAGTGCGGGTTTTTTCATATCTACACCGCTTAATTGCGGTTTTTTTATTTCCATAGGAATCGAAAATGCAAACTCGTTCATTTCTTCTTGATACCGAGTCATGGGATTTAACGTTAGATGATTCTGGAAATATCGCCATTACTGATAATCCCTATTCTGTAGCGCAGGATGTCGCTTGTGCCTGTAGTACATATCTGGGTGAGTGCTGGTATGACACAGCATTGGGTATTCCTTATTACCAGCGAATTTTGGGACATTGGCCGGGAACTCAGCTAATCAACAGCAAAATGCAACAAGAAGCAATGAAGTTACCTTATGTTCAGTCTGCCACTTGTAAAGTTATAAATGGGAAGGAGAGAACTATTGCGGGCATGATGACAATAACGGACACGAACAATCAATCAACGGTGGTAAATTTCGGATGACTAACTCTGTAGTGCTGACAACAAGTGTTCCAGGTGTAACCTTTACAAAGACGGGTCTAATTGTGCCCGACGAGGTTGATATTTTAAATGGGCGGCTAAATGATTTGGCCACAGCAATGGGTGGTGCAATGAGTACGAGCTTAACAACACCGCAAGGTCAAATAGCCATGAGTGATGCGGCTATCATTGCTGACAAGAACGATCAGTTACTTGCTATTGTCAATCAAATTAACCCGGATTATGCAACCGGACGTTTTCAAGATGCTATCGGACGAATTTATTTTTTAGATCGAATTCCAGCATCGGGAACAACGGTAACAGCAACATGCACTGGGTTAGTTAATACAGTTATTCCAATTGGTAGTATTGCTCAAGATAAAAAAGGGTATCTTTATCATTCAATAACAGAGGCTAAGATCCCTGACAGTGGCTCTGTTGATGTTGTTTTCCAAAACTCAACAACAGGGCCGTTAGCATGCCAAATTGATGACTTGAACACGATTTATAGCTCGGCGCCCGGCTGGTCTGGTATCAGTAATGCGAATGCTGGCGTACCTGGCGCAGATGAGGAAACCCGCGCTAATTTTGAGTATCGTCGTAAACAATCTGTTGCTAAAAATGCGACAAACTCATTACATGCCATTTATGCCGCAGTATTAGAAGTAAATGGCGTGGCAGACGCATACGTTATTTCAAATGATACTTCGGTAGTAAAAACGGTCGGGGTATCAAAATACAGAATAGCGCCGAACTCTATTTATAGTGCTGTGTATGGGGGAAAAACTGAGGATGTCGCTAGAGCAATCTGGAAGAAAAAGCCTCCAGGTATTCCTACGAACGGAAATACAACTCACACAATTGTGGATGATGAAAACTATGTTCAGCCTTACCCCGAATATGAAATTAAATATGTGATACCCGCGCCCATTCGTGTCTATGTTGACGTCTCACTTGCGAATAGCGATTACCTTCCTGCTGATATTGAAACACAGGTTAAGTCAGCTATAGCGCAAGCATTTAACGGAGAAGACGGTGGAACGCGAGCAAGAATAGCATCTACATTATTTGCTGGTAGATATTATTCAGGCGTTTATAACATAGATACATCGAGTGTTGATATTTACAATATTACGCTTAGCCGTGACGGTATTACTTATTCAACATCAATTAGTTTTGGTATTGATGAAATCCCAACGCTTGACGTTGATAATATATCTGTGAAATTAGTAGGTTCATAAATGGAAAATGTGGGAGCAACTATTCTTGCTCAGTATGCCGCTAGTCCAAAACTCAACTCACTTATTCGAAGCTTCAATGCCGCTGTTTCCTCTGCTGAATTTATTAATACATTTTACGATCTGATTTGGAACATTGACACAGCAAATACTTACGGACTGGATGTGTGGGGAAAAATAGTGAATGTCAGCAGGCGGCTTACTGTTAATGAAAATGTAAAATATATAGGTTTTGGTGAAGCTTTACTGAATGTTCCGACAACGACAGATCCAAATCCATTTGACCAAGCACCATTTTATTCCGGGGAGTCAAAAACAAAAACTATTGAGCTATCAGATCAGATGTACCGAAAGCTAATTATGATGAAAGCCATGTCAAATATATCTGACTGTACTATACCAAACATCAACAGAATGCTTGTTTATATGTTTAGCGATAGTGGACGTGCATATATCACTGATGATGGAAATATGAAGATGAGTTATGTATTTGAATTTCAGCTATCAACAGCAGAATTAGCAATTGTTCAAACATCGGGAGCACTGCCTTACCCGGTTGGTGTCAGTGTCGCAATCGTTCAAAGGATACCAACAAATGAAATCAACTGAAAAACCTAATCTTATTGCTGTTCCGTTTGCGAGCGCCGGAGACTATAACGAGATTGCAATAAAATCAACTGAAAGCAGCTTGGCAAAAGGCGTAGCTACGTATCTGAGCGGTTTTCCCCCGTTAACGATGACAGCAATATCTGCTGGTGGAATTCCTCCATCTGGCAAGGATATGAACGGGATATTGAATGATATTACTACCGCAATACGTTATTCAATGTCTGGTGGCTTGTATTCGTATAATGCTGACTTTAGTGCTGCCATTGATGGTTATCCTAAAGGAGCCATTGTTGCCAGTTTTGATGGAAGTAAAATTTGGTGGAATGGGGTAGAAGATAACAATACAGATCCGGATAGTACATCAGTTTCCGGTTGGAAAAATCTACTAGCAGATCCTAATGGGTTATTTCTACAGAAAGCTAATAACTTATCTGATATTAATAACAAAGCGACAGCGCGTAATAATTTGGGACTGGGAGAGATTGCAACTCAAGATTTTATTCCTGACGCCACACTCACAGAAAAAGGCATCACCCAACTTACAGACAAGACAGGTAACAGTAATACCCTTGCAGCAACTCAGAAACTTGTTTCTGATGTGAATGATAATGCCAATAATAAGCTCGCTAAAAATCAAAATGGCGCTGACATCTTCAATAAAACTGAATTTGTAAAAAATATCGGTTTATCGGAAACGATGGAGTTGGCTAAAGGGGCGGTGCCGAATAGCCGGAAAATTAACGGGAAGCTGTTGGCCGGGGATATTAGTTTGAATGCTGGGGATGTGGGAAGTTATGCTAAATCTGAGAGCGATAATACTTTCTTGCGCATTTCTAGCGATAAAACCGCAACAATTGGCAGTTTACTGATTGATAGTAAAACGCCATTTCCTGAATTGCGTTTCAAATCGAAAGATGGGTATGTATTGGGGATTAACGGTTCAGAAGGGAAATTGTTGCATATCTATTCTAACGATACCAGGAATCAGCGGCGTTACAATATATTAATACCTGAGAGAAGTGGTACTCTTGCATTACAAAATGCAGCCATAAAATCCGAAAATGGCTGGTGGCAATGTGGAGATACGGGGATTATTATTCAATGGGTTAAGGTTGCATCAGGTCAGCAATCATGGATAAAAGTAAATTATCCAATTTCTTTTAAAAATAAGTTTTTTGGTTATACTGCAAGCATGTCGAGTATAAATACATCAACTGGTCACACATTAGTACGTAATGCAACATTATCGACATTTGAATATCAAGTAGGTACTCCCAACAATAATGAGAACCCAGGCAAAGTTGTACATATATTATTTTGGGGGGTATAAATGGTCTATTTTTCCAGAAAAGAATGTGCTTTTTATAATGAAGCTCATGAAGAGTGTGTTGAAATAACAGTAGAAAAACACAATGAATTGCTTGACGGTCAATCACGCGGCTTTGCTATCGTCAGAGGTAAAGAGGGTTATCCAATTCTTACAAAGCAAGCACCGTCTGTTTATCACAAATGGGATAGTGAAAAGTGGATAATATCAGAAAGTGATAAAATAAAGCTTAGACGGGAACAGCAGCAACAAGCAGAACATAAGAAACAGCAACTTATGTTCACTGTAAGTAAACAGATCGCTCCGTTACAAGATGCTGTAGATTTGGGGATGTCGAGTGATGAGGAAAAATCGCTGTTAGCAGAGTTAAAAAAATATAGAGTATTATTGAACCGTGTTGATGTTAATTCAGCGTCAGATATTAACTGGCCCGAAAAACCCTTAGAATAATGGAATCAGGGCCAATTGAACCGACCCCCAATAGTTAGATAAGTCTAATCAAAAATGGCTTTTTTGCACTACTCTGACTGAATCGCCCTTTAAATGTTGGATAACCATCCAACATTTAAAGGTGTAGTCCATTTATGCTTTAATCTATTAGATAATCATCAACCCACCAGGATAATACTTAATCCAGTCAATAGCAGCATTGGGGTTAAATGGCTCAATACTCAGTCCTTCCAGGCATTGCCAGAGTTCCTGGGTGTTCTGGGTGGTAATAACAATACAGTCCGGCATCACCCGGATTTTTAGTGGCATTCCGAAGGTAAATCCCGCCTCCTGTAACCATTTTCCTTTTAAAGAAATGCCGTTTTTAGCTACCTTGCCAAAACGTTCAGCTTGGGAAATTCGCTGAATTGTTTTATTATCGCGTTTAGCCATAATTAACTACCTCGTATAGTTAGTTGTGGTAAGCAGGGTTATCGGGTGCCAGCCCGGTAGCTCTGCGTCAGTGAAAATAGTCTCTCAATGTCGAATTATGAACTATAGGTCACTTTTATGCAATAAAAATGTGACCTATAGTTTATCTGGGCTTTTCGTTTTCAGGCAGTCCATTGAGGGCGTCATTCCAGTGTTGATCCCGTTCTATATTATTCACTATTTTGCTGATCCATGTTTCTGATTTGCCCCACCGTATAGCCAGTTCGCGGCGCGTCCAGCCTTTTCGTTTCATTTCAGACTTAAACAATTCTGGCGGTATACGTTTCAAAATTACTCCACAAATATAAACTATTTATTGACACATCATAGTATAGCCATTTCGCCGGTAGGGTGACATTAGTAAATAAAATGACCGCAAAAACTGACGGTATCAAGTGCTGGATTTATGAATAATGCCCTATGAGGCAGAGATCTGGTGAGGCATTTTATTTTGCACTATGCATTATAAAATAGAGGTAGTTACTATGCTATAGACATAAAAAAACCAACCTAATTGTGGTTGGTTTTTCCAAAAGCTCCGCGGCTCCTTTGCGTATCCTTTTGTGTCCCTTCGTTGTCCGGTCAGTGTCCAATCAACTTTGCTAACTTACTGTTTTTAAAGCTGTTGTCCTGTCACTGTCCTTACTAAATTGGTGGAGCTGGCGGGAGTTGAACCCGCGTCCGAAATTCCTACAGTTTCCTATAGATATATATAAAACATATAATTATGTTATTTTTCAATATATTACTGTGCAATAAGAAACAATTCAGAACACTGATTTTTGAGCTGAGTGGACACAATGTGGATCTTATTGGTTCTCTAACTCCAATTGTGTAAGAGGATTCTTTGTTATTGCATCTTCTAAATGATCAGGGGAGAAGTGCGCATAAATCATAGTCATTTTGATGTCTGTATGGCCTAGAATTCGTTGCAATACCAATATGTTGCCTCCGTTCATCATAAAATGACTGGCGAATGTGTGCCGTAAGACGTGAGTACATTGACCTTCTGGTAAGTCAATTCCCGCTCGTTTTACCGCCCGTTCAAAAGATTTGCGGCATGGGGTAAATAATTTACCTCGTTTCTTGGGAATCTGATTATATAGTGATTCGGAAATAGGTACGGTTCTGTTACGTTTGCCTTTAGTTTTGATAAATGTAATTCGATGCGGGGTTACTTGATTACCTTCTAATTCTTCCGCTTCGCTCCAGCGTGCACCTGTAGCTAAACAGATTTTGGTAATTAAAAGTAAGTCTTTGCTTTTGGATTCCTTGCAGGCATCCAGTAAATAGATAATTTCATCAGGATATAAAAAGGCCAGTTCATTTTCTTGAATCTTGAATGTTGGCAAACCTGATAATGGGTTAGGATAGCTAATATGCCCAAGTTTTCTTAGAGTACCAAAGACAGACGATAAATTACGGTGTTCAAGGTTTACTGTGATTGGTTTCACTGCCATGATTCTACCTTTTGAATCAGGTAATAAACCCATTAACCGCTGTTCTCTGTATTTACTAAAGTCAGCGGCAGTAAGCTGATTAGCCGTAGGATCACCTAGCCCATTACAGATGGCTGTCAGTTTTGACAGTAATCTGGCGGGGTCTGCTAATGTTCGGCCATAGAGTGAATGCCAGAGTGAAATTAACTCAGATAGTTTTCTGTTATCTTCTTTCTCTGCTATCCAGGGTTTATCTTCCATTTCACCCAAGATATAACGCTCATAAGCAACAGCTTCGCCTTTAGTTGCAAATTTCTTACGAATACGTTTACCCTTCACGCCATTGGGCCGTAGATCACAGAGCCATTCACCAGAATCAATTTTTTTGATAGACATTATAAGGCCGTATAAATAGAAATAACTTTACCTAGGACAGTAATATCATCTATATCGCAGTCGATAGGATATTTACCGCCATCCATACGTATTTTATTGCCGGGGATCAATTCCAATTCCTTGAATTGATATTTTCCTGAGAATTCGATTAACCATTTTCCATCATTGGTATTTTTTTGTTTTCTATCAATGAAATAAATATTTTCGCCATACTTGATTGCTTCAATATCACCATAGTTTTTAGGAAGGATGTCTTTATCAAAGGTGAGGGAACTAGATTGTTGGAGTTTTTCATCAACGAGCTCGAATGTGGTTAATTTCACTGTTTCAGCTATGGTGCTGTTCATGTTTCCTATACCAAATGAAAGCCACTCAATGGAAGCTCCAGTTTCTAAGGCACACCGTAAGACGATATCGTAAGGAAAATTATCTCTTGTTATACGATTCCCTAAAGATCCCTTGCTGATCGACAAATAATTAGCCAATTGGCTATATGATTTAAACTTATATGCCAAACAGATTCTATCTATCGTTTCTCTTGCATTTGCGTACTGTTGCATTTTTTCACCAAAGGCGGACTTTTTTAGTTTACGTACTTATATGGCGATCGTAATATCTCAGCTGTAAGGTACTTCAATGTAGTACTTTGAAGTGCAAGGTAATACAATCACAAAAAGTTTAGAACATGGAACACAAAAGGAGAATATGTACTATGCAGATTGTTAATTCAATACAAGCTCAATCACGTTGGGTTACGTATGATAGATTTTGTGAATTATCAGGCGTTTGCAAGAGAACGGCTAAATATTATGTTGCTACTGGTAGGCTAAAAATTAAGCCTAAGAAAAAATCAAATGAGCGTGTTTTCATTGATTGGTGGGATTGGTGTAAGGATTAGGTTTCCCAATAATCGTTCTCGTTTGGTCTTAACGTTCACATTATGTGAATAAAAAGGTAAATAACAATGTTTGATTATCAAGTTTTCAAACAAGTACACTTTGATCATGCTTGCTGGGTATTCGCCAACGCTCATAGGGGCAACTTAGCTCAAATTTCGGGAGTTATCGGAATGAATCCGCAAATGCTGCGCAACAAGCTGAACCCTGAGCAGCCCCATATGCTGACTTGTGTTGACTTGATGAAGTTAACCGATGCAACGCAAGATGCATCTATTTTGGATGGATTACTGGAGCAATTGCAGTGTCAACCATCGGTGCCGGTGAATGAGATTTGTGATTCCAACATGTCGAGTTATTTGTTAGGTGCAACGGCAGAAGTGGGAAAATTGGCAAGCACTGTTGTTTCAGGAGGTCATTTCAACCATACCCGTGTGGCTGAGTTTAAGAAGGCAGTTAATAATGCGATCAGACTATTAACTTTAGTGGGTATTACCATTTCATCAAGATTGCATTCTAATGCCTGCGTCTAGTTCGGTGGTTGATGTTGTTGTAGGTATTGGAGCATTGTTAGTGTGAGGTCAGCATGAACGCATTAAAGCAACAAGAACACCAATATAAATTGACTGGTGAATCATTTAAACCTCAAAAAGATAGGTTTATCTATCCAATCGTTCTATGTGCTTTTGCTTATTTTATTCTGTTCCTGATTCGATGAGGCTTATATGAACACGGAATATCAATTTGAATCAAGCGAACAACGTGCATTCTCAATATCTTTTGAAACGCGGGTTAATGGATTAAATAAAGTTGCTCAAGTCAGGGCACAATATTTCAAATCTGATAATAAAGAGTTAAGTGTCTTTATTAATGAGATGAGAGATAAACGTAGCGAAAACTATGTGGATAATAAACGCGTGTTAGCTGCCATTTTCTACATAGCACGTATACCAACCGATAAGCATGAGCTGGCATTGAGTGAATTAACTAGTGAAGAAATGACTAATTTGATACGAGCAATAAATCTTATCAAGGCCGCGAGTGCATTATTGCCAAATAACTTATCATTACCGAATTAAATAATAAAAATTACCGATTTAATTTTATTGGCGTCAACACGTCAGGGATTCTTTTTATCTTAAAACAGGAAATAAAGAATGGAATATACAAATATTGAAAAGTTAATCAAGCAGGTTCGGGAGGATGAGCGTAAACATTATGCTGATTGGTATTCATCCCGTTTAGAAAAGTTGTCCGCACATGTTTTGAAAAACAAAATGGAATATGCCGTCAGTGCTGCGCTTTTGAAAAGTGAATCTGAGAACATCGACCGCCAGGCGCAGGAATGGAATTACATTTGAAACTGGTTTTGAATTGCAACAGAAACATTATCGGAATGTGTGATATGGAAAAACTTTATACCATTAGGATAGGAACTTCATTTTTTGATGTCGCTGTCTCATTTAATATCGTCGGTGGCTGGCTGAATGTGAAATATACCGTTGGCGATGTTTTAATTATTCGTGAATATGATTATGACAATAATCGGTTCACGGGTAGAAATCTTCTGTCAAAAATAATCCTAATCCACGATGACCCCGAAAAAACATCCCATGCCTTATTGCGATTTGAAAGAATTAATCCCGTTGATTTTTTTCAGTATGGGAATAATAGCCATGAGTAAAACCATTAAAAATCTCAATGCAGTTCATAATTTAATATGACGTATTACAACGAAATTGATCCCTATGCAGCTCAATGGCTGAGAAATTTAATTGCTGCTGGTCATATAGCGCCAGGTGATGTTGATGAGCGTTCAATAGAGGATATTAAACCTGATGAACTCTGTAATTACACACAATGCCATTTTTTCGCTGGAATTGGAGTCTGGAGTTATGCCCTCCGGCGTGTGGGATGGTCGGACGATAAACCAGTCTGGACAGGTTCCTGCCCGTGTCAGCCTTTCAGTACGGCAGGCAAAGGAACTGGGTTTACTGACGAGCGGCACTTATGGCCTGCATTCTTCCATCTCATTGAGCAATGCAGACCTGACATTGTGTTTGGTGAACAAGTTGCGAGCAAAGACGGCCTCGGTTGGCTCGAACTTGTACAAACTGACCTGGCGGGAGCGAATTACGCCTCAGCAGCGGTTGATATTTGCGCTGCGGGCGTCGGTGCTCCGCACATCAGACAGCGACTTTATTGGGTGGCCAACGCCAACAAGCAAGCGATCATCGGGGGAGTGGTTCAACGGTCATCCGAAAAGATGGCAGAAATCGGATGTTCAACAAACTGACTTATGCAACAGAGCAGGGAATAGCTGGCGAAATGCTGACTGGATCTCTTGTCGGGATGGAAAGCAAAGGCCAGTTGAATCCGGCACATTCCCGCTGGCTAATGGGATTGCCAATCGAGTGGGACGACTCCGCGCCTATGGAAATGCCATCGTTGCGCCGGTCGCAGAAACATTCATTAGTGCATATATAGAATCCGAGAAAGAATGCAAGCTAATACGGTAGAACATAACAACGGCGCACAATCACCAATGCGCCGCCAATACAGCAAATTCCAGCCAGAGATGCCACACAGCGCAGTTCTGGCTGCGTGCGTTTCTTTGCCTTGGGATAAACCTATCCAGTCGATAGTCAGACCGTTCCCGACTTATGCTGAACAGTACCAGAAAGAAGAAGAGCACCGGACGATTGCAAAGGTGATCAAAGAACGTGCTTACGTTCAGCAGTTATTAAAAAAGCAACCTTTTGTTGTCCGTTTGGATGTTCAGTACCGGGTTAATGTTTTAGAAAAAGAGCAAGGGACGCAACGCGCCGAGGCTTTTTTGTCTAAGACATTCGTCGACCACATCTTACCTAGGGTCAATTTGGTGACCGAGCGTTACCAGATTCAGGAAATCGAGGCGGATAATGCGCTTTATATGGCGCGGTTTAACCGCATTCCTGATATGTCACGGGAAGATATCGAGTTACTGGCAAATGATATTTCTCAGTTTGTTTTTCAGAAGCTGGAGACAGCCGCCGAAGAGAGGCCAGAAGAAGGAGCGCTGAAACGGGCGCATGTCTTGTATATGAGGGCGGCAGCGATCACGAAAGCCTATCGTCAAGATGCGCCTTACTGGGCTAAGCTGACTGGTCGCTTCTTTGGTGAGACGGAGGCTATTGCCGCCATTTCTCGCATGACCTCAGATAAATGGTGGTTGGGACGGTTGCGCCGTCTGGCGGCGGAATGGCGTGAGCATTTGCAGATTTCAATCAATCGCGTCAGCAAAAAGACCAGTATCTACGCCAGCAAAACGGCTATTTCTGAGTGGAAAGAGCAGAAGCACCGCACGAAAGAATTTATCAAGTCGATGGAACTGGAAGATGAAGAGGGCAACCGCGTCAGCCTGATTGATAAATATTATGGCAGTGTGGCGAACCCGGCGATCCGTCGTACCGAAATGATGGTGCGTATCCGGGGATTTGAAAATATCTGTAATGAACTGGGCTATGTGGCTGAGTTTTACACACTGACCGCGCCCTCTAAATACCACGCCACAACCCGACACGGACACCGTAACCGTAAGTGGAACGGATGCAGTCCGGCAGATACACAACAATATTTAAGCGGTCTTTGGGCAAAAATCAGAGCCAAACTCCATCGTAATAATTTGCGTATCTTTGGTATCCGGGTGGCTGAACCCCATCACGATGGTACACCTCATTGGCATATGCTGTTTTTTATGCAGCCAGACCAAGCGGATCAGGTGTGCGATATTATCCGTGAGTATGCCTTGCAGGAGGATCGCCACGAACTGCGGACTGAAAAAGCCCTGAAAGCCCGGTTTCATGCCGAGAAGATTGATCCCGAAAAAGGATCAGCAACGGGTTATGTGGCGAAGTACATTTCTAAAAACATTGATGGCTACGCTATGGACGATGAGCTGGATGATGAAAGCGATCGCCCCATGAAAGAAGCTGCTGTGGCTGCGAGCACGTGGGCGGCGCGTTGGCATATCCGTCAGTTTCAGTTTGTGGGTGGTGCACCCGTGACGGTTTACCGTGAATTACGCCGCATGGCAGACCATGATACTGCGATGGGATTAAGCGTTGAATTTGCTATTGTGCATGATGCGGCGGATAACGGCGACTGGGCAAACTATATCAATGCACAGGGTGGCCCGTTTGTGCGTCGTGACGATTTGGTAGCGCGTCTGTGGTATGAAACACAACCGGAAACTAACACCCACGGTGAGGATGTGATCCGCATCAAGGGTGTCTTTTCGCCCTTGGTGGGGATGGATACCCCTATCTTAACCCGGTTCAAGAGCTGGAAGATTGTGCCGAAGTTAGCCGAAGCGTCAGCGGAGGCTGGTTTTAGCGGTGCGCCCGCACCGCCTAGGAGTTCTGTCAATAACTGTACGGAGGCACGAAATACGGTTAGTCAAGGAAGTGATCTGTATTTAGATGAATTCTATTACGGTTGGCATCAAATGAGTGAGAAGGAAAAAATACAGCGAGTTCATGAATCGGCAAAATTACAGAGTTTGGCGATGAGTGATGTGCTGGCACGTTCGTTACTGGAGGGGGGGAGTATGACCATAGATGGACAGCGTTATTGTTTATCTATGTTCGGTCATCTACATAAAGTTAAAAAAACGCATACTGAAACAACAAAAATGATAATGAGTAGGTTAAGTGAAAAATTGGGTATCCAGATTGATACTAATGAAATTATTCGTGACCCAAAAGGCCATTATCTGAACATGTTGAAGAAAATGGAATCAGAAACGATAGAAGTCACATAACACACTATTTCATAACATAATTACTTCACTTGTTAATTATATTTATATATACTGTATAAAAATACAGTATTGTGGGATTAAGAGGATGGTAGATTTTTTTGCTGAGTCAATTTCATTGGAACGAGTTGATTTGCTGTTACGCTTGGCTACTAATAGAGGTTGCAGTAATGATGAGCGTTATCAAGCTCTTATTTGGTGTTCAGAATTGACTACTCAATTAATTAAGCAATTTGATGAAAATGGGGTGAGAGTTAAAAAAGCCACTAGCTAGATAGTGGCTTGGCTCAAAGCTTGAATTAGGCAGCGCTAGTTTGCAATAAATCCAATGCCATTTGACGCTGTTGCGGGTTGAGGTTGTTAATCACGGTCTGCAACAGTTGATCACCTGTTTTTGCACTGGGACTTAGCGTGTGCGAAAACGTCAAATTCATAACAAATGTATAACCACATTCAACACTGGAACACGCGCAGTACAGATCAGCAATTTCACGGTGCTTCCGATTCGTCTTGCGAATAACCGCCTTAGCGCCGCACTCAGGGCAGATAATTTTTAATACGCGCATATTCCTCATTCCCAAAGTATCCATTTTCGGTAATTTTACCTGTTTTTTGCGCATTTTGCACCCAAACTTACGCGATCTTGTTTAAAACGGATATGTAATATTTCGGGGATATCATGGGTATTTATCGCATTCGTGAACATATTTTGAACGGGGATAACTTCATCCTGACGATAGACCTCACGGGCTTTTTCCGGATCACCTAACCCGCCGATATTGGTCGGGATAATGCCAGCCAATCCCGCCGGGAATCGGTGAGCGGTCAGCACATCTTGTGAACTGATACTTTTCACATTGGCAAATTCATCATTGGCTGAGATATCACCCACCGGAATAAATTTGATCCCGTCAGAGTCGCCGTTGGGAATGTTGACAAACAGAGTTTCGAAATTCCCGATCCCTTTACTGAGTTGTAATTTTTGGATAATTTCCTCTTCGGTTTCATCAGAGATATTCGGGTCATTGGTGTAAATGATACCGCCAGTGTGGGCGCCATTGTGGTAATAACGACGGCGGAAAATGGTGGCCTCAGAGTTGAGCAGTGCGGCATGAATACCGCCAATATAATCCGGCAATCCGTAAACTTGCTGTTGCGGGTCATACTGCTTAATGAAAATGACCTCTTCCGGTGAGAAAACCAATGGTTCACCCTCTTGCAAGACCACAAAATATTTATCCTTACGGCGACGTAGGTATAGGGAAGGCAAGACCGCCAGTGCGACCACATCACCCCAGAAGTTACGGACTTTCAGAATGGCGACATCACCGAAAATCAGGAAATTAATCACGGCTGACTTGAATTGTTCATGGGACAGTCCGCCACCGACATAATCCGAGGCAATCATATTGTGACGGGCATAGAGTACACCGCCGTGTTGACCGTTCATGTTGGTCAGTTGTGCCAGGGCTAAACGGTCAATCGGTAGTGTGTAATGGTCATAGTCATTGTCATACCAGATATTTTGATAATCCGTTCTGGTGGTGAGTATCGGTTCAGGTTTGCCCAACGTGATTAAGCTCATTTGCCGTTGACGGCCGTTTGTACGTGGGGAATGTGCGCGGGTTTTCCTTAACTTTTTCTTCATTATGCAGCCTTTGCAAATGTGTATTTAGAGGTGCGTTTCTTGTCGTAATTTAACGGCTCATTCATCAGGGCATGAGCGATTGCCCAGAAGACGTCAGCGTGTCCGGTTTCCCGCGAACGGTCAGCGACAAAGGTCATGCTGCCGCCTTTTTTCGTCGTGGTGTGTCGAATAGCCAGAAATGAGGCCAGAATTTCTTTTTGTTCCACATCCCATTCGATACGCTCCTCACTGACCACATCAATCATTTTCATGACCAGTTGGTTTTTGCTTTGCGGGTTGTAGTGGATAGCGTGGGCTTGCCGGGGGGCGAAGTCCTGCACCATTTCATAGACACCGTGACCAATCCCCGTGGTATCAATACCGATATGGGTAAATTTGTAGCGCTTGAAGAGATCTTCAATCAGTTTCGCCTGATGTTTCCAGTTCATGCCTTGCCAATAGAACGTTGCCAATACCCGAAAAACTTCGGGCGCCATCATGGGCGGGGCAATAATCACAAAGGTTGAAGTATCGCCAGAACGGGCCGGGTCAAAACCGCCCCAGACTTCGCGATCCCCAAAAGGACGCGGTGCATTGGGATCATGGTCTTCCCAGAGATGGATATCCGCGCCGCATTTTTCTAGTTGGTGATATTTGAAAACAGATGCGCCACTATCAACAAACATACACAGATACAACATGTTAAATGTGTCTGGGTTATAACGGTTCCGCAGTTTTTCAATGGATGCCAGGTTGAATCCGCCCTTAATGGCATCTTCCAGCGTAATGACGTAACGCCATTGACCATCCGGGCAATCGCGACCGCCATCACGTAATTCATCAAATGAGGGAAATTCAATGTTCTTACGTTTGGGATCATTGCCGCGCCATTCGTCACCCATCCAAAATGGATAGGCGGGATGGGTTTTGGCGCTGGGGGTTGAAAAATAGGTGGTACGCCATTTGTCATGGGTTGCCATTGCGGAGGCAACTTCATTGAGGCGTTTAAAATCAGGTACCCAAAAATATTCGTCACAATACAAATGACCGGAATAGGATTGTGCCGTGTTTTTATTGGTTGATAAAAAACGCAGTTCGGCACCGTTGCTGAGCCGAATAGGGTTGCCTGTCAGCGTTACACCGAAGAAGTGTTCAGCGATATTAACGATATACGAGCGGAAAACTTCTGCCTGTGGTTTTGAGGCGGATAAGAATATTTGAGGATTGCCCGTTAATACGGCATTTTCGAATGCCTCAAAGGCGAAATACCAGGTTGCACCGATTTGCCGACTTTTGAGAATATTTCTGATCTGTTTTGCCAGATTATTGCGTAAATGTTTTTGATAGCCGAAAAGCGTCTCATCGACAAACTGCTGAAAATCTTCTTTAGTCAGTGTCGAAATATCATTTTTACGATAGCGTTTCTTTTTCTTGGGTTCATCCTCACTGAATGGGATATAATCACCGCCTGATTTTTCTTGCGCCTTAATTTCGGCCAGCTTTTCTTTATGCTTATTTTCCTGTGCCATCAGTTTTATATGATGTGCAATTAATCGGTCGAGTTCGTCTAATTCCAGCGAGGTTTTATTGTTGCGTTCACTGAGCACGGCAATTCGGCGGTTAATGGCCTCGATAACACTTTCATGGTTGAGCATATCTGCCCAATGCCATTTTTCCGCCCAATAGTAAATGATCCGCCGATTCGGCAGATTTAATTCACGGGCAATTTCTGCCGGAGTATATCGCCGTAGGTATAAAGAACGGGCGACATTGATTAGTTCATCGGAGTATTTAGCCATAGCAATCATATTATGCCGGGCTAAATGTATCCTGACGCGCATTCAATTTCGGCCTGAATGGGTTATGGCGTTATATCCGAATTCATCAGAATTAAACCATTCGCAGCATTTTATTGAATCCGCAATACTGTATTTGATTCAAATGGAAGGAATTAAATATGTCTCAGTTAATGACTAACTGGATATGTATTGCCACGGAGGGCGACACGGTTGATGGCCGAGTAATGGAACCTCAATGGATTTTAGAGGCTGCCGAACTCTATAACCCAGAGTTGTACACTGCCCGCATTTGGCCGGAACATGAACGTGGGTTCGGTGCAATGGGCGAAGTGTTAGCCGTCAAAGCAGCGCGAGATGATGGCGGGGTTTTACGCTTATATGCGCAACTGCGACCCAATCATCATTTGTTACAGGCCAATCGAGAGGGACAATTACTGTTTACCTCTGTTGAACTTACGTCTGATGGCAATTTTCGCGGAACCGGCAAAACATATCTGGAAGGACTGGCAGTGACTGACTCACCCGCCAGCGTGGGCACAACGCGTCTGCAATTTAAAAAAAGGAACAAACATCGTCGATTCGGTGCGTATAAGCCACTGGTTATTGATGAGGTTAAACACGTTAAGGATAACGGCATGACAAAGGCCAAAAAAGGATGGAAAAGCTTTTTTAACATTGAAGAGCCAGAAGAAATCGAATCAAAACCATCAAGCGATGATGCGTTGCAGGCGCTGGCCCAGGCTGTAGCAGATTTAGAAGCGCGAATGACCACGCTTGAGGGTAAGCAGGAATCGACCGAGCAGGAAGTTGCAGACGTTCAGGAAGATGTCGAGACAATGAAAGCGGTTGTCGATACCGAAGCATTTGCGCGTTTACGTGACAGTTTGCCCGATATTCTAAAAAAGTTTAACAAATTGGACGGTATTGCTACCCGCTTACCATCGCGTAACCCAAAAGGCGACAAAAACGAGCCTTTTAAATTTCTGTAATTCCATGATGGAAAAAGGCAAAGGGAAGAGCTATGCAATTGAATCATCAGGCACGGACATTTTTGCAGAAATATGCGGCGGGGTTAGCCGAATCCTACGGGGTTGAAGACACATCACGTTACTTTTCGCTGACTGACCCAAAAGAAACCGCCTTGCGCAGCGCATTGTTGGAATCCGTGGAATTTCTCAGCATGATCACCTGTGCGGATGTGGATCACCTTTCCGGCCAGGTGGTGTCAGTCGGCAACCCAGGGTTATTCACCGGGCGTAAAAAAGATGGCCGCTTTATGCGTAAAACGGGGGTTGACGGCAATAAATACAGCTTAGTTGAAACCGATTCCGGTACCGCCTTGCCCTGGGATTTGTTATCTGTCTGGGCGAACTCGGGTTCAGAAAATGAGTTTTTCCAACGTATGCAGGAATTCACTCATGAATCTTTTGCACTGGATATGATCCGGGTTGGTTTTAACGGCCAGCGAGTGGCGGAGACCACCGACCCAGAAGCCAATCCGAATGGTGAAGATGTGAACAGGGGTTGGCATCAAATCGCCAAAGAATGGAATGACGGCAAGCAGGTGATTACTGCACCGGTGAAACTGGATGAGCGCGGTGATTTTACCTCACTGGATGCGATGGCGTCAGATCTGATTAACGCCTGTATTCCGCAGCAATTCAGGCATGATCCACGTTTGGTGGTACTGGTCGGTGCTGATTTAGTGGCGGCTGAACAATATCGATTATATCAGGCAGCAAATAAACCGACTGAAAAAATCGCGGCGCAAATGTTAGGGAGTTCCATTGCTGGACGTCCGGCCATTATCCCGCCATTTATGCCGGGTAAACGTATGTCAGTCACCATGCTGCCTAACTTGCAAATTCTGACACAGCGTAATACACGCCAGCGTAAGGCGGAATTTGTGGATGACCGTAAACAATTTGAAAATAAATACCTGCGCAATGAGGGCTACGCGATTGAAACACCGGAATTGTACGCCGCCTATGATGAAAGTGCCGTCACTATCGGTACCGTGGCTGAACCTGCTGAAAAACTGGATACAGAATAGTGCTGTCGCCTGCTCAACGACACCGGGCCGCGGTTGAACTTCGCCAGAAACTGGCGCGGCAACAAGCGGTTGCGATTGCAGAGGGGGCGAGTATGCACCTGCAAGCCCGCGCCATTGAGCAGGATATTAAGCGGTTACGCCAGTTGGCGTTAACGGCGGAACGGGTAGAGATGAAAAAGCGGGAATTGTTGCCCAACTATCTGCCTACGGCGGAGCGCTACTTAGCCGAGGGGGAAATTTACCGTAACCCAATTTTTGCTTACTGCGTGATCTGGTTATTTGATATTGGGGATTTTGCCAAAGGATTGGATTGGGCCGATATCGCCATTGAGCAAGGGCAGCTCACCCCCGACAATTTTCGCAGTAGCTTTCCGGCCTTTGTTGCCGACACGGTTTTACTCTGGGCACAGGTGGAAGCCGACACCGGGAATAGTGTTGAGCCCTATTTTTCAAGGACATTTCAGAATGTCACGGGTAAATGGAAAGTACACGAAAAAATTAAGGCCAAATACTACAAATTTGCTGCCTTGAACCTACTGAAAGGGGATAACGCCGACATTAAGGTGAGTTCGGTTGATAGGTGGGATGTGCTGGAGCAGGCGGATATCTGGTTATCAAAAGCGCATCAGTGCAACCCGAAAGCAGGCGTAAAAACTTATCGGCAACGGATTGCCGCCCGTTTACGGGCATTGACAACCTAATAGCGATACCACGATAAACAATGACTACCGCAAGCCGGAGCGGGCGCGGTGGAGGCATGGCAAGGATTGCTCATGGCCGTGGAAACCGGGCTGCCCGCTTTTTTATGGATGAGAGAGGCGAGATGTTTAGTGGTAACACCCTCGATTATCGGGATGAACCGTTGATCAATGATGGTTTTTGGCCGGATTTGAATCTGCGCGAATTTCAGGTGAACCGCAATATTCCGGCTGACTTAGATAATGATCTGTTAGCCCATGCACTGCTGGCAAGTGCCGCTGAAATCAATCTTGACTTACAGCGTCTGAAAGTCCGATTGCAGGCAAAAGGCTATCAGAAAGCGGCCAATGTGCCAGGCATTGCTATCAATGGCGTTAATGCGTTAGTGGGTCAGTATAAAAAGGCTGTTTATGCCAGGGCAAAAGCGGATCTGTTGGGAGAATACACAGCTATTGTCAGTCGTGCCCCTCATCCGCCACAAGAAAGTTCTGAACTACGTCCCCGTTTATTAGCGGAAGCGGCTTTTGTTATCCGCAATATGAAGGGATACGGTCGCACAACGGTACGCATGATATGAGCAAATTACATCATTTAACGGCATTTTTGCGGGAAAACCTGCCAGAGCGTCTCTGTAAGATAGAATTTACCAGTGAAATGGATGAAATTCGTTTTATTCCTGCGCAACGGGATTTAGGTCTGGGGCAATACCAGATGTTTATCCAGCAGTATGAGGCGGTGATTGCCTGGGGGCGTTTCCCATACCGAGAGTTTGATCCGCGATATGTCCCATTGTTAATAGATGTGTGGCTGACTGAGCAGGGCAATGAGTTAGGGGATGTCAATCTGGAGCCGGAACGGCCAGCGATGACCGTTGAAGTGGATGAGGAAACCGCTGTAGTTGTAGTGTCGTTGTCACTGTCAGAGCCTGTTGTCATGCGTGAAGATAAAAACGGCATCGTCCCCTTTGAGAGTAAGCGCTGGAGGCTGGCTGATACTGAAATCTGGTTTGCTGAAAAGGGGGTTGTGCATGGTGTGAATGAGTCAGGCGCACCCGTTGGACAAAGCCAATAATGATGCATGGGCAGTTAAACCGAAATCAGCTTAAGGCACTGCAAAACGCACTGAGTGGCCTTGAGCTACCTCCAAAAAAGCGCCAGCGCCTGTTATGGCGGATTGCGAAATATGGGGTGATCCAGGCGGCAAAACGCAATGTGCGCAATCAGCAATCACCGGATGGCGGGAGATGGACGGCCAGAAAAAGCCCGTGGCGCAAGAAGATGCTCAGGAACATGCCGAAGCTCTTGCATATTCGGGAAATGCCGGAAAATAACGCCGTGCGCATTTACCTGCAAGGCGGGCATTACCGGAATGGAAAACGACAGGTTCCTGCGGGTGTTGTGGGGTATGCACAGCAAAACGGGATGCGTATTCAGGTCAGTCGGCGGCAAGTGCAAAAGCGCGTTGATCGTGAGCGCATAGCAACCATTAAGCAGGCGAAAAAACTGCGGGATTTGGGTTATCAAGTTAAGAAGGGTAAACGCTGGCGTAAGCCCTCGATAAAGGACATTACCGCCAATATAAAATTTATTCAGGCAGGGGTATTGATCCGCGAACTGAGCGGTGGGACGGTTAAACGTTCATGGACGATTGAAGTTCCTGCCCGTAAGTTCTTAGGTATCAATGATGAAGAATTCAGTCAAGCGCTGGCTCGCCAGTTGCAAGGCATTGGATACGGTGTGGGTTAAGCGCATTGATAAGGGATTAAATTATGTGGCCACATGTTCAGGTTAACCAAGTTAATCAACTGCAAGGCGAAACAAGGGAAATTGAGCGAGTCTTGCTTTTCGTTGGAACGGGAAAAACCAACGTAGGTAAAACCATTGCGGTTAATACCCAGACGGACTTTGATTCTGTACTGGGAACGGCACAAGCCGCCCTGAAACGTCACGTACTGGCCGCAATGGCAAATGCGGGGCAAAACTGGTCTGGCTATGTTCATGTGTTGCCGGAATCGGCGGATGAATTGGCGTTTGTTGAGGCGGTGACGTCGGCGCAGCGTATAGCCAGTATTGAGGGCTATGCGCTGACGGTCGGTGCAACCAAAGCCATCATTAAAGCTGCGCAAACCTTGCGAGCCAACACGATGGCTAAATTTGGTCGCTGGCAGTGGGCCATTCTGACGGTTGATGGCACACAGGTAAAAGAGACTTGGGCGGATTATGTCACCCGCCTGGCAGAGCTACAAAAGGGCGAAGCTGTGGCATCGGTGCAACTGGTGCCGTGTCTGTGGGGCAATGAGGCGGGTGTATTGGCAGGGCGTTTATGTAACCACACTGTCACCGTGGCGGACAGTCCCGCACGGGTACAAACCGGGGCGTTGATGGAGTTGGGTTCAACCGATTTTCCAAAAGATGGCACAGGTCAGCCGATTGATCTGGCAACCTTGCAGGCATTGGAAAAACTGCGTTTCAGTGTGCCGATGTGGTATCCCGATTATGATGGCATGTATTGGTCAGAGGGTCGCACATTGGACGTAGAAGGCGGAGACTACCAGAGTATCGAAAACTTGCGGGTTGTCGATAAAGTAGCGCGTCGAGTGCGCTTGCAGGCTATTGCTAAAATTGCCGACCGTAGCTTAAACAGCACGCCGGGCAGTGTCGCAACGCATCAGGCATACTTCGCCCGTACCTTGCGTGAAATGTCGCGCAGTACTGAAATTAACGGCGTGACTTTTCCGGGGGAAGTGAAATCCCCGAAAGATGAAGACGTGGTGATTACATGGCGTAATAAAAACACGGTGGAAATTTATATCACTGTTCGTACTTACGAATGTCCGAAAGGGATCTCGGTGAGTCTGTTGCTGGATAGTAGTCTGGAGAAAACCGCATGAGCAAACGTATTTCAGGCCAGTCGGTTGATTTTAATATGGACGGGGATCTGGTTCATGCGGAAAAGGTCAATTTGTCCATTACGGACAACACCGCCGCCGCCCAAACACAGGGCGTACCGGATGGTTATATCTCCGGTGATGTGGCGGCAGAGGGGGAGATTGAACTCAGTACCAAATATCTGGAGATGGTGACCGCTAAAGCGCGCGCGGTGGGTTCATGGCGGGGTATTCAGCCCGTCGATTTGATGTGGTATGCCAAGGCCGGTAACGAAGAAATCAAAGTTGAGGCTTACGGCTGCAAGCTGATTGTCAGCGACATTTTGGACGTTGATCCGAAAGGCGGCAGTGTCATGACGCATAAAGTGAAATTTGTGGTGACCAGTCCCGATTTTGTGCGCATTAATGGCATTCCCTATCTGGAAGCGGAATTGACACAAAGCCTGATAGGGTAAAGAGGCGTGTTCATGGAAGAGCATGAGAAAACCTTTGTGACGCTGGTGCTATTGGGGGCACTGATTGCGTTAGGAAAGATGCTAACAGGCGATGAGCCGATCACCCTGCGGCTTTTCATTGGCCGGATTATCTTAGGGTCGGCTGTGTCAGTGATGGCGGGGGTATTGCTGATTTGGTGGCCGGGCATCAGCCCGATAGCGGTGACTGGGATAGGCAGCGCATTAGGGATTGCCGGCTATCAGTTAATTGAAGTTTGGCTACGCAAGCGCGGCAGCGCTTTGTTAACAGGGAAGTTAAAGAAATGACACTGAGTGAAAAACAGCAATTATTTGCGGTACTGGTCGCACAATTGATCTTATGGGCGGACGAACACGGTTATCGCCTGACTTTAGGCGAGGCTTATCGTACACCAGAACAAGCGAAGTTAAACGCTCAGATAGGGAAAGGCATTGCCAATAGCCTGCATATTCAGCGGCTGGCGATAGATCTGAATTTATTTATCGGGGGCGAGTACCAGACAAACAGTCATGCTTATTTACCGTTAGGAGAATATTGGGAATCTCTTGGCGGCACGTGGGGCGGGCGATTTTCTCGGCCGGACGGCAATCATTTCTCACTGGCGCATAATGGGGCGAAATGATGTTCAATGCCCGGATGCTGTATTTGACTTTCCTGGCATTGGCATTCTGTGCAGGCTGGCGAGTAAACCATTATTACCGTGACAGTCTGGAGTTGAATATCACACGGGCAGCGGATGCCGCAGGGGGAAAAATCAGGCAGGAACTGCAACACATTTCCAGTGTATCCGCCCGACAATTGGAAAATAAGTTAGAAGGGATAGCCCATGCCGCCCCACGAGAGATTCATACTGAAATGGTTCGGCCTGTTTTTACTCATGTGTGCGTTAGCCCTGAATTTGTCAGGATGTACAACGATACAGCCGAAAGTATTGAACGAACACTATCAGGAAAACTTACTGACAAAATGTCAGGACAGATTACCGAAACTGACGGGAACAACCGGAAATAATCTGGCAAATGTTATAATGGATTATTCCAAATTATATGGTCATTGCGCCGCACGGCATAATCAATTAGTGGATGAAATTAATAAAAGAAAGGAATTAACCTATGAGCAAAGAAAATAAAGTCATTACTTTAATTGTCGGTGAAAATGAAATTACATTCGAGCCAAATATTGTTGCTTATAATAGCATGATTAACGATATGGCAATGGATAATAAGGTTGTCCCCATTGTTACCTATTTGCGTCGTATTGTTCAGCCTGCGTCTAAATCAATTTTAGATGAATGGTTAAAAATACCCGGTGCTGCGATGCAAATCGTTGAAAAGGTCAATGCCGAATATGCGCCAAAACTGGAAATTGAAATAAAAAACTAAATACGCGGGTTAAATCCATTGATAACAGCCTATTTGAACAAGCATTAATATTGCGCCGTCATTATTTACCGAATGAGAATGATAATACGGACAATTTAGCCCGTGCAATTTGGCTGGATAATCGTTATTGGGAAAATATGCGGATCGCAACCGCGAATGGTATTGCATTGGCATTAAAGGGTGAACCATGAGGCAATTAGATTTTACATTAAGCCTAATTGATAAACTGACACAACCGCTTGCCAGTGCGAAAGCGGCCGTTTCTGGGTTTGCCAAAGTATCACAAACGGCGTTTGAAAAAATTGCAGTCGGCGGCGCAGGGTTAGCGGGGACATTCTGGTCAATTAAGGGGGGGCTTGATCCGGCTATTCAATGGGATGATGCGATGACAGAGGCATCACTCCAAGGGGTTGATAGTGGCGTGATGGCGAAAGTGGCGGCGGATGCCATGAAATTCAGTTCATTGTATGGCAAGTCATCGATTGAATTTGTGCAATCAACGGCGGAAATCAGTAAGAAGATTAGCGAACTGTCACAAAATGACTTACCGCAGATGACTAACATCACCCATATCACCGCCGCTGCCTTGAAATCCAGCGCGGCAGATACGACTAAATATATGGGGCAGATGTTTTCGAATTTTTCCAGCCATGCTAAAGCCGTGGGGAATATTCAGTTTGCTGAGGAACTGGCGGGAAAAGCCATCATCATGTCGAAAACATTTGGCGCCAGTATGGAGGAAATCGCGGATTTGATGGAAGGGGCCCGCGCAGCAGGAACGCATTTCGGGGTAGGTATTGATGAACAATTGGCGGTATTAGGGGAATTGCACCGTTCATTGGGTACAGAGTCCAGTAGTGTTTATGAATCGTTTTTGACTGATGCCGCTGAGGGTGCGAAAAAACTCGGTATCAGCTTTGTTAATGCGTCTGGTCATATGCTAACCCTGCCGGAAATGTTGGAAAAGCTACAGACCAAATATGGCAGGAACATTGAGGGCAATCTCAAGGCACAAAAGGAAATTGAGGAGGCGTTTGGCGATTCTGCCATTGTCGTAAAACAATTGTATGGCAATGTGGATATGCTGCGTAAGAATATTTCGGCGTTAGGGGCCAATGATGGCCTGAAACGTGCTCGTGAAATAGCCGAGCGGATGGCGAACCCGTGGGCGCGGTTACATGCTATTTGGCAGAATATCCGTATTGCCGTAGGTTCAACAGTGCTCCCGGTTATCTCTTCACGGGTCAATAGGCTTGCTAATGCCGGTCAATTACTGGTGCGCTGGCTGAAACTGTTTTCGAATATCGCCCGCTGGGTCGGTTATATCACTCTCAGTATTCTGAGTTTTGCCGCTGCGGGGGCTGCCGCCAATCTCGTCATGGGCGTATCTAAATTTATCTGGATTGGCCTTAAGGGGATTTGGGCGGCTTGTACGCTCGTTATGAAACTAGGTACGGCGGCGGTGTGGCTCTATAACGCGGCCATTATTGCATGGAACACCACATTGCGCGTGTTACATGGGGTATTGTTGGCTGTCAGGATGGCGGCCTTTTTAGCGGGTATTTCATTCAGCTTTATGACCTGGCCGATCTTACTGATTATTGCCGCTATCGCGTTGCTGGCTGTTGGCATTTATCTGCTTATCAGGCATTGGGATGCCATCAAAGCGGCCATGATGAACACAGCCGTCTTTAAGATGGTGGCGGCGTATGTGAAATGGGTTGGCGGGATATTCAGTGCGGTTTGGGATGGGATCGCCGAGGGTTGGAATAACCTGTGTAACGGGTTTAGCCGTTTTTCACTGGCGGATACCTTTTCGGGCATTGTGGAGAGTATCGGCAATATTTTCGGCGGCTTATGGGATTGGCTGATGAAATCCTTTTCCGACAGCTACCATTGGATTATCGATAAATTAAATGCTATTCCCGGTATCAATATTGAAACCCAGGCCATTGAAAAAATAGTCGCTGAACCAATGGGAAAAGCGACGGCTCCCAATATGGGCATAGGGGAAAATCCCCCAAAATTGATGACGCAATCCAAGGGTATTTTTCAGGGGCAACCTAAAGCCATGATCCAGCCTGTGCAAGCGATTAAACCGCCAGAAAACGAGCGTGCATTAACGGGCGGGAAAAAGCAGGGTATCGGTAAGAATGGCATGATAAAAGGGATAACAACCCATTCACAGACCATCAATGATAACAGTCGCCGAATTGAAAATGTGACGTTGAATATTTCCAACGGGATGACACCGGAGCAATTAACGGAATGGGAACAAGTGGCACATGGATGAGCCGAAATATATTGATTTATTCATTAACGAGCGCAATTTTACACTTAATTCAGGGAATGAACCGCATTTCTGTCATAACCGTGTTTCTATCGGTCAGGATTGTGTACACGCTATTATTGAAAGTGGTCTGGCAACTGAACTTATCGCCGAACGCAGCCCAACATTACGGGCAGACATTCACACACAGATAGGCATACTGGTCGAAGACGATGAGCGGATTATTCCGGGAACCGTCATCATTAATGAAGAATCACCCATTAAGTTATGGATAACCGCCGAAACTTATGATTTTGGCCGTATTAACGTGAGTGTGAGCAGTGGAAACGAAACCGACGATTGATTATGAAAAGGTCTTACGTGATAGCGGGATGCCAACCACGGAAGCCGACATCAGCACGGCATTCGCTAAAGTGGTCGATGAAGCCGGGTTGGTGACCAACACCTCGCGGATGTCCCCGTTTTGGCGGTTGATTAACACCCTAGTGACACGCCCTGTGTTATGGCTGAAAGCGGTGTTAATCCATGTCACCCTAAAAAATATGTATTTGGCGACCGCATCGGGCACATGGCTGGATATGTTTGCGTGGGGCGTCAACCTGAAACGTAAACCCGCATCCGCTGCGCAGGGTGTGCTCCGCTTCTATAAAACCGCAGGTGCATCGATGGTGACCGTGCCCGCCGGAACGGTGATCCAGACTGAACGCATTAATGGCGAAATCTATCGCGTCAGCACCACGGAAAGCGTAGTGATGGCCGACAATGTGTCCAGTGCCTTATTGCCTGTCAGAGCAGAAGCCGCAGGCGGTGCTTTCAACCTTGCCCCCGGTTATTTTCGTATCCTGCCCGTGGCAGTGTCCGGCATTGAGCGAGTACAGAATGAAGAGGGTTGGCTATTGATGCCCGGTTCAGATGCCGAATCCGATGATGATTTGCGTGACCGCTGCCGCAACCAATATAACTGGGTGGGCAACTATCATACTGATGCGGTTTACCGTGGCATGATTGCCGCTGTGGCAGGCTTAAGCATTGACCGCATTTTTTTCCTGCATGATGCGCCTCGTGGCGCCGGAACGGCAAACGCCTATTTGTTGCTGGATTCTGGGGTCATCAGCCAGCCCTTTATTGAGGCAGTGAACGATTACATCACCCATCAGGGTCATCATGGGCATGGGGATGATATGCAGTGTCTGCCGATGCCCGAAACGCACCATGAATTATCGGTCATGCTGTTTGTGGCAAATCTGGCGAACTACAGCCAGGAACAGGTAACAACATTAAAAACGGATGTTGAAAACCTGATCCGCTGCGCCTTTCGGGAAAACAGGGAATATCACGTGAAAAAAACCTGGCCGTATGCCCGATTTTCCTTTTCCAACTTGGGACGAGAAATACACCGTGAATTTGCCGAGATTGAATCGCTGACCTTTTCATTGGGTGACATTCTGAGTGATTTAAGTGTGCCCAGGCTGCAATCACTGATAATTGAGGTGAAGAATGTCTGAATTCAAGGAACGACTCAAGCGGCTGGCCTTGCCGTCATGGATGGATAAGGGAGAACCCGCCAAACTGCTTTGGGCCGCGCGTGAGTTCTGGTCAATGATTTACCGCTGGTTGACATGGCCGTTAGCCCAATTGGATGCGGAAACTTGTTCGGCGGAATTACTGCCGATGTTGGCCTATCAGCGGGACATCCAGCGCTTTAACGGTGAACCGCTGACATTATTTCGTAAACGGGTGAAATACGCGTTTATTAATGCCAGAGAGGCGGGCAGTGTCGCGGGATTTATCGCTATCTTTGAACGTTTAGGTGTCGGCCATGTTGAATTACTGGAACGACAACCGGCGATAGATTGGGATGTGATTATTTTGCGCGTCAGTGACGGACAAGTCGCTGAAAACCCTGATTTGCTGATGAGCATCATTCATCAGTATGGCCGCACTTGCCGCCGCTACCGTTTTGAAGTGATGACGAATAAAAAACTGTTTATGCATGTGGGCAGTTTAGGCGCGGAATATTGCTGTTATTACGCGGCTATGTCCTCGCCGTCCTTGCTATTAAAAGTGGGTTACATGTCGGGTGAGTCCGTTTTTGATAGCGCCAGTTTAAAGGAGATTACTGCACCTAATATGACCTACGGTGCATCATTATAAGGAAATAATATGGCATCAGTGATTACAGTAGACTTTGAGAAATGGAAAGCGCAGCAGGCCGCGGCGGGAAAACCCGTGGTTTTGGATGAGTTTGTTTTTGCTTATGTGCCGGATTTAGATCCCACTCTTGCCATTAATCGCGATGAGAAATTACCCGCAGAAAGTCATATTGTGCATCGTCAGGCTGTTAATAAAACAGGGTTAGCTAGCGAAAATGCGGTAGCCTACAGTGTCACATTGGGAACGGAAGCCGGTCATTTTGATTTTAACTGGATTGGTCTGATAAATAAGGCTTCTGGCATTATTGGCATGATTACCCATGCCCCAACTCAGAAAAAAATTAAGACCGCTAACGGATTACAGGGAAATGTATTCACCCGCTCTTTCTTGCTAGAGTTTGAAGGGGCAGCCAAAGAGACGGCTATTACGACTACGGCGGAAACCTGGCAGATTGATTTTACCGCCCGTTTATCTGGCATCGATGAAATGCAGCGTCTGATGAATACCGACAGTTACGGTGAGGCGGCGTTTTTCGGTGATGGATTTTCCGTGGTTCGTCGTGGTGACCAGTACACGGTCAAAAAGGGGCTGGCTTATATCGGCGGGTTGCGGGGTGAGTTGGCGTTTGACCAAACACTTAACCGCCTGCGCGATACCCGCGTTTATGCGGATTTTAGCTATCAAGGCAATTTGGTCAGCCAGTGGAAAACCGCCGTTCATATCACCGCCGCCAATGATCTTAAAAACTACATCGATGCGGCAGGGTATCTGCATTATGTCTTTGCGGTTGCGGGTGTTGATGGTCACGGAGATGTGATGGATTTGCGCATTAAAGGGTCATTGAATGACCGTGATATTTCCGCTATTCATCAAGAGATTGATAGCGTGAAACGGAAATATGTGACTCAGCAGGCATTGGAAAGCGGTCTACATGGGAAACAGTCGAAAGGGGACTATGCCACTAATTCCGCATTAACCGTTGTCAGCGAAAACGCCAATAGTCGCCTGGCTAAAAACCAGAACGGCGCAGATATTCCCAATAAGAATGAATTTGTCAAAAACATAGGTTTAGTGGAAACCGTCGAACAGGCAATGAATGCTGTACCGAATGACAGGAGAATTAACGGGAAATCGCTATCGTCTGATATCAGTTTGATGGCGGGTGATGTTGGCGCCTATCACCAGACTACCTATATGACTGAGCTACCCGGCAGGCATTATTCAGGGCCATTTTCTTGTGGTCGGGAAAATGGATGGGCCAAAGGGGTGAGTATCGGTGTAGGGGGTGACACGGGGCAAATTTGGATTGATGCCGATGCACAGTTGCACACCAGATTTCTCAACGCTAACGGTGCCGTAGAGCAAAAGATTACGATGGGTATCCCGATTGGCGCCACTATCGAATGGCATGCGGCTGCGCCGATACCCGCCGGATATGAACCCAATGAGGGACGCGCATTCCGTGCGGCAGATTACCCTGAGCTTGCCAAAATTTTTCCCGACCTGAAATTACCCGATGACAGAGGCTTATTTAAGCGTGGTCTGGATAGAGGACGTGGTTTAGATTCGGGTCGTTCGTTAGGGAGTGTTCAAGGGGACGCGATCAGAAATATCACAGGATCATTAGGTAGTCCCACTATTGAGAGCGGGAGCAACGCCTCTGGTGCATTCAGCTACCAGTATAAGGCAGGCGGTCGCGCCGCCGGTGCCGGTGGTGGGGTGATTTCATGGACATTTGACGCGTCGAGAGTGGTCCCGACCGCAAATGAAAACCGACCTGTCAACAAATCAGTGATTTATATTACGAGGGTAAAGTAATGACTAAATATAGTGCAGATATTCAAATGGCCCGGTTTGATGAGGATGGGTTAGCCATTGTTAGCGGATGGGTTGCGGTTTATCGTTGTCATCCTGAAACACGGGAATATATTGGGGCCGATATGGATCACGTGCCACGCGGTTTTTCTGTTGCGGCTAATGCGTATCTGGATGAGCCTGAATTACCTGACACGCATGACGTTGCGATTTGTCGTTGTGTAGATGAAAAATCCTGGCGACATGTGCCTGACTATCGGGGTAAAACGGCGTATGCAACCGATACAGGCCAGCCGATCAATATTACCGCCATCGGTGCGTTGCCAGATAATCTTACCCTGCAATCACCCCAAACCCCCTTTGATAAGTGGGAGAATAAGCAATGGGTCACAGATAAATCAGCCCTAAAATCTCATCAAATTGAACAGGCTGAACAGCAGAAAATCGCTCTACAGCAGCAGGCAGATGCGGCAATTAAACCCTTACAGGATGCCATTGATCTGGATATCGCCACGGATGCCGAAAAATCAGCGCTCGTGGAATGGAAAAAATATCGTGTGCGGGTGAACAGAGTAGACCTTTCAACTGTCCCCGATATCAACTGGCCTGAGCAACCCGCGTGATGAATTGGCAACGGAAAATAATGCGCATATCCCCGAATATGACGGGAATGCATTGCTCGATGCTATCCGTCCATCCGTTCGTATACGGTATCGGGCAGAAAGCGGACAGCGGTCACTACCTGAGTCCGGCAAACGCCATCAATTATCTGGCAAATAAAATCCGGGGAACGGGAAACATCAGCGCCGTGGTACTCATGATCTGCGCGAAGACGCATAATGAATTTATCCAGCATTTAACCCAATTTTCAGCGGTGTTGCCGTTGCCTGTATTTTCTCAGGTCACCCGAATGGCAAAGACAGCGGAACGTCTGGCGATCACCAAAATGCAATTGCCTGGGAAATCGGGCAGCGGTTTGCCTCCGTTGCAACCATTTTCAACATCAACCAGCCGCATGGCCGTGAATGCGCAATTGATTGAGCAGGCTAAAACACAGGTTAGCGCCGGCAGCAGCATTGCGGGATTGAAATCACAATTAACAAACTTCACGACGGTAAGACAGAACGCCTTACAACAAGTGACTGCCGCTCTGAATGGCGTCAGGAACAAATCGACCCGTGTCTGGGTATGCTCAGGGAAAGGGAACGGCGTACTACTTGCCGAAAAACTGTGTCAGGATACCCCCGAACAGGACGCTGTTTACACGTTGGCGACATTATTTGTTGGGGACGATATTCGCGCATTAGAAAGGATGCTACATAATGAGCCAAATTATCACACTGGCCCTTGATGGCGAGGCCATCCCATTAAAAAGTCTGACCGTAACCCCATCGGTGATGTTTCAGGACACAGACCAAAGCGGCCAGTCATCCAGTACCGCCGTAGCGGAGCAAGGCATTAAGCCCAAGGAATTACGTGTTACGGGGATCATCCCCTTTACTGAGCAAAAAACGTTGTCACGCCTGTTTACATTGGCGGAGGCCAAAGATAAGGGAAATCTGAAACGCTACCGTGTCGCTAACCTGACCGCAGGTGCTATCAACTTTCGCATCGGGACATTCACCCATACTATTGATGCCAGTAAGATCGACGGTAAACAGGCATGGCAGGTCACATTTACTTTACGTGAACATTTATCCGTTGCTGAAAAACGTGATGCCCGTGTTGCCGATAATATTCAGGCCAAAAAGCAAACAGGCCAGGGGGCCGCCGCCGCAAAAGAAGCGCCGGAAAAATTAAGCTGGTTTGAAAGCAAAGTATTGAAACCCATCAATGACAAAATAGGACCCGCTAAATAATGACACCGATTAACCGGCTCTATCTTTCCGGTGATGAAATTCATCTGGTTGACGCCAATATTATGCTGGAACTGTCATCCTGTGGCCGTGGTTTTATCACGGCGGAAACGACATCCGATTACACCGGAAAACTGGTACGGCTGGACGTGGGTTACACGGATTTGGTATTACGCTGGTTTACGGGTTATGTGGAACGTTCACAGCCAGCCCAAAACGGTTATCAGCGTCTTTTTGTGCGTGAATTGGTTGGTGTGTTTGACCGATTATGGTCGTGTTCATTTCAGCATCCAACACTGAGCCAGATTGCGGATTGGTTGCAGGAGTACAGCGGACTCACTTTCACATTACCGGATGCTCCTTATACGGAGACACCCATCCCGCATTTTACCCATCATGGTACCGGCTATCAGTTACTGGCTAATCTTGGGCAGGTTTTTTCGATTGAGGATTATCTCTGGCATCAGTTGCCGGATGGTTCGGTTTATGTGGGCAGTGGGGCGCATTCGATGTTTGCGGGAAAACCGGTAGAGATCCCCAATGAATTTAGCCAGCGCCAGTCCGCAGGCAATACGATGACCATTCCTATGATCCCATCGTTGCGCCCAGGCGTGGAGATCAACCAGCACCGGCTGAACAAGGTCAATCTGAACAATGCAAATATGGTCATTACATGGGAAGCCGTCAACAAACTGACCGGTCAGTCGCAGACCAAAACGCCAATGCAGCGCCAGATTGATGCCGCCTACCCCGAATTATCGGCAGGGCTGCATTTACCCAAATTTGCCCGCATTGAGGCACATACTGAAAACACGGTCAGCGGCGATATCTCTAACCCATTCCGGCCACGCTATGCGGTTGATGTGCAATTATTGGCTGATGATGGTCAGGATGCCGCTGTCTCTGTTTACCACGCTGTTCCGCTGCCTTTGCCGATGGCGGGCAGTGAATCCGGTATGTTCCAATATCCGCCTGTCGGAACGATGGTTGAAATCGCCTTTGAGGCAGGCAGGCCGGACAAGCCCTTTATCCGGCAGACATTAAGCCAGGGCAATACCTTGCCCGATATCAAGCCAGGCGAGCAATTGCAGCAGCAGCGGGCGGAAGTCTCGCAGAGAGTGACTCAGGAAGGGCACTGGATTCGTCAGACTGACCAAACTATTCATGAATTGTCTATGCACCGTGAAGTCAGGGCAGACACGGAAACGCGTACCGTAGTCGCACGGGAAACCACGATACAGGCCACGGATAAAACCACGGTTTTGGGCACGTCTACGCTATTGGCGGGCGCTGTCCAGCAAATCGCAGACGGTGACTATAGTATGGCGACCTCATCAAATTTCGTTGCCAGTGTAGGGAAAGAGGCCAATATTGAAGTCGGGCAAAAGCTGATAGAGAAGATTGGTCTGCTTAAGCAGAGCATCGCCGGTGCCAGGCAAGAAATCATCGCGCCCGTGGTTTGGGTGGGCAGCCAGCAAATCAATGTCATGACCTTGATGTTAGAGACGTTGGATGTGGTTAAAGCACTGGCGGAACAGACTGCCGCCCATACGCACCACAACACAGGTACGCCGGAGAACGCCAACGCGATAAGGAACACGGCCTATAAATCGGATAGGCTGAAACAGAAATATTCGCCTGTGATTGGTTGACTTTCAGTCTGGCAGTGTTGTTTGTTTTATAGTCATGTTATAGGTTGATATTTCTGATTCTAAGCATTAGACTTCTTATGTTAGTTGAAGTGGATCGCGCTAAGGCCGAGGCTACCAACCCGGTTAAGAGCACAAAAACAGAGGTCCTGCTTAAAGGTAAAAACAAAAAACCAACCTCACCAGTTGGTTTTTTTGTTTTTACCTATCTATTAATCCATTGAATCATATCCAAATAAACTTATAATCAACGGCTGTTAGTTGAGGCGCGTTTTGGCCTGTGTATCTCTTACGCAAGTTTTCGTAAGTCCTGGCTGAATACAGGTGGTGCTGATTCAGAGCCTTGGTCGGAGCGCGATCCACTTCAACTAACATTGATGAGAACCAGACGGACAGGCAATGTAAAGGCAATGGCTGGGTAAATCGTGCTCCTCAACTGGAGCAAACGGGTGAAAGCATTTATTGACTCTGCTATCATCGTTCTCAAAGCGTTAATCGCGCTTTTAGAGCTGATCCGTGCATTTCTGAAATAGATAACGGAAACGTAGCTAAGGCCATCGGGGTAACCTCCCGGTGGCCTTTAACATTTACCGCTTTTGCTCAAGCAAGCCACTCTTGTTTAAGTGGCCCAATATACTGATCTAACAGCTTAAATTTGGTAATCCCGACCGGACTTGAACCCGTGTTCAAGCGGTTATTGCTCCGGTAGTATGGGAGGATAGCCAACAGATTAGTGTAGTTTACCGCGAGTCATACACATAATAACATTGGGATGTCTTTTTAAATGCGGTATCAATCAACGCTACGGGTTATGATGGTCTGAAATACAATTATCTCGCCCGCAACATGCGGGCTTTTTTATACTTTCATAGAGCTTGAATACAATTCTGATATTAAATGAATGGGCAGTAAGTGTAATAAAAAACTGATAATTCAGCGTGTTATATTAGCTTAGTGATTTAAAAGTTGTCGTTACTTTTTTGGATATAGAAATAACTTATGTGATATCAGAATTGTTTGGTAAATCATTTCGGACGGTTCGTTTGATAGGCTGCTTATTTTCATCAAAATACCGACTGGGCCATATCTCAGCAGGTGTGACACCAATTTCCTGAGCAATCAGTAATTCCCCTTTAGGCCAAGGGCGCGTTAAAGCATTTGCTAATGTTGAAGAACTTAAACCGTGCTCCCTGGACAATGATGCCAGCGTTTTATTCTTCTTGCGTATCGCAGCGATAATATCGGCGGTATGCCAGTCTTTTTTCATATTCCTGCTTACCTCTTTGGTGGTGGCGATTCAAACAGGGTTCGCAGTACCGGAGAACATCCAATCCGGCGAGGCATAGCCTCCCCTGCCTGAACCGCCATAGAAAGAGCGATAACAGGCACACTGGTAAGAAAACAACCTTACCAGTGGGATGTTCGTTCAAGGCTGCGACCCCCTGACCATCGGATTTTGCCGATAGCAGTGCTACTTTAACTGATTGTATTATCTGACTCAAGAATCAAATAAATACCTTAGTGACGGTTTGCCTCGCTGCGCTTATGACGAAATAAATGAATTTATGGCGAAAACGGCACTACACCGCACCCGCCTGCACGTTTTGGATCAAAAAATTTTTTCAGTTTTAAAATCCTACGAATCGAACAGCCAAACCGTGCCAGCACTGGCATTGTGAGAGAAGCAGCAAACTGAAATGATTGAAAAGATTTTCAGGGAATTTCAGTTTTTGGATCAAAAGAGGATCACGGATAAAATCCCAATACAATGATATTAAAGGAAAAATTATATTTTGCGTGGAAAATAAAATCACGGAGGAAAGCCGTGCTTTATCATAAAAATTAGATAAGGCCGGTTTTACTGGATATATAGAACTGAAATTATTTTCTCCTTTTGCATTATGACAAGGAGAAAGTGAAAGTATTAAAGTGAGCTTAATTCATTAATAAGCGCAGGGTTACGTTCAAGCATCTTAAGTAGTTTCAGTGATGAACCAGAAGGAATGCAGCGGTGTCCATTGATGCCCATAAAAATAAAATAGATGGACGTAAAGTGGACATTGGACAAACAAAAAGGGCTACACTTTAGTGTAACCCCTTGATTTATTTGGTGGAGCTGGCGGGAGTTGAACCCGCGTCCGAAATTCCTACATCCTTGGTACTACATGCTTAGTCTAATCTTTACATTCGCTTGCCAGCTGCGGATAGACACGCCACTAACAAACTAGCCTGATTAGATTTAACGCTTCAACCCCAGGCAAGGCATCCACGCGATCTCTTTTGGGTTTGACCTCTCTTGATCCCCGTCCTAAGAGCGGAGGCTAGGGAGAGAGGGCTCTGCGCAGGTTATTAAGCTGCTAGTGCGTATTTTTCGTCGTTTGCGACTATTTTTTTGCGGCTTTTTACGAGGCCAACCGCCCCTCGGCATGCACCTTGGGTTTCGCGAATCCCGTCGAATCCAGAATCAGCCCCAAGTGTCTTAAACGCAAGTATATCAGAATACTAAACCATAATGCCAGAATTTATCGCCCAGCATTCTTCATAATACGCGCTTTGTCTAATTTCCATTCACGTTCTTTGATGTCCGAACGTTTGTCGTGTGCCTTTTTGCCTTTCGCTACGCCAATTTTGACTTTGCACCAAGCATTTTTCCAATAAAGAGATAAGGCAACAACGGTATAACCTTCACGATTGACTCGACCATATAACGAATCAAGTTCGCGTTGATTAAGTAAGAGTTTGCGTGAACGCATTGGATCACAGACGACATGGGAAGAAGCTACATTTAACGGAGTGATGGTGGCACCAAAAAGATAAGCGTCGCCATCTTTGAGCAAAACGTAACTGTCGCTGATGTTAGCTTTACCAGCGCGCAGTGATTTGACTTCCCATCCTTGTAACGAGAGACCCGCTTCAAATTCTTCTTCAATGAAGTATTCGTGACGAGCTCGTCTATTCATGGCAATGGTTGCCGAACCGGGTTTGTGTGCTTTTTTCTTTGTCATAGTGTATGCATTATACTGAATGCTTTGGTGAAAGAAATCTTTTCCCGCGCATATTTGCTGATTAATGCGTGTTTATTGCATTATACGCTGACAGTTTTTTCTTTGATCACGTATAGGTGATATTATTTGCTACAATTAAGCCTTACAGGAAATTATATGCCACAGATTAGTCGCTCTGCGTTAGTACCGTACAGCGTGGAACAAATGTATAAATTGGTCAATGATATCGATTCTTACCCGGATTTTTTGCCGGGGTGTGTCGGCAGTCGGGTGCTGAGTGTTAGCAGTAACGAAATGACTGCATCAGTCGATGTTTCGAAAGCGGGTATAAGTAAGACTTTTGTTACCCGGAATATTCTGGCCGATAACCAAAGCATCAATATGCAACTGGTCGACGGGCCTTTTCGTAAGTTGATGGGAGGCTGGCAGTTCATACCATTGAGTGAAGATGCCTGTAAAGTTGAGTTGCACCTTGATTTTGAATTCACTAATAAGCTGATTGAATTGGCTTTCGGTAAGATTTTTAAGGAGCTGGCTGGAAGTATGGTGCAGGCTTTTACTCTGCGTGCACGCGAGGTTTATCGTGTCTGATATCAATATCGAAGTTGTTTATGCATTGCCTGATCGCCAATATCTGCGTACGGTGAAATTGGCTCAAGGCTCAACTGTTGAGCAGGCAATAGTTGCATCAGGTTTACTGACTTTGCGTAATGATATTGATTTGCAAAAGAATAAAGTCGGAATTTATAGCCGTCCTGTCAAGTTGACGGATATTTTGGAAGAGGGTGATAGGGTGGAAATTTACCGCCCATTATTGGCTGATCCAAAAGAAATGCGTCGTAAGCGTGCTGAGCGGGCTAAAAATAATGCTCAATAATTACTATAGACAGTCAGTTATCTATTTTTTTGACGGACTGTCTATATTTCTTCGGTTATTGAAGATCTTCGGTAAGCGAATTTTCGTTTTTAATGTCAGTCAGTACACCATTACTGTCAAATGTCAGGGTCAGAGTTTGCTGAGTTACTTTTTTGTGCCCAGGTTGCTGACGGAATACATAAAACCACGTTTGAGTCCCAAACGGGTCTTGTAACATGGGTGTTCCTAATGTGTAAGCTACCTGTTGCTGGGTCATTCCCTTGTGGATTTTTGATACACTAGTCGGTGTTAGGTAGTTCCCCTGATTAATGTCAGGGCGATAAACAGCCCGTTCCAACGTAGAGCAACCCGCAGTCAGCATAACGAATGATATAGCAGCGGCAGTCAACATTTTACAGTGCATGGTAATTACATTCCTTTAGGAGTCAGGGGGTTGATAATAATAGACCTTGACGAAATTGAAAACCTTTATACCCGTTATCTTTCAAGTTGCCTCTTTGTTGGCTACGCTCACTCACCCCGTCGCGATGCATCTTGAAATCCATAGGGTATACAAGCTTTAGCTATGACCTTAAATATACGCAAAAGTTGTATCAAATTACGCTGCTAGCAGCTCTTTAGCGTTTGCCAGGGTATTTTTTGTTACTTCACTGCCCGCGAGAAGCCGCGCCAGCTCTTGTAATCTGGCTTTTTTATCCAGCAGTTGCATTTGAGTTTCAGTTTCTTCACCGTCAGTCTGTTTACTGACATAAAAATGTTGGTGACCACAACCGGCTACTTGAGGCAGGTGGGTGACGCACATAACCTGTGTAGATTCGCCTAATTCACGTAACAGACGGCCGACAATTGCAGCTGTTGGGCCGCTGATACCGACATCCACTTCATCGAAAATCAAGGCGGACGTTTCCATTTTCTTAGCCGTTATAACCTGAATTGCCAGCGCAATACGGGAAAGTTCACCACCTGAAGCAACTTTTGCGAGAGATTGGTGTGGCTGACCGGGGTTAGTGGTGACGTTAAATTCAACTTTATCTGAACCATCAGCATTCAGATGTTCAGGTGCAAAAGAGACATCAATGGTAAAGCGACCATGAGGCATGGCGAGTTGATGCATACTGTGAGTAATGAGTTCACTGAGTTCTTTAGCATATTGTTGGCGAACCAGATGCAATCTTTCTGCAACTTCCAATGCCAGCTTATGGTGTTTATTGACCTGCTCGCTAAGGTGGGTGCAGTCATCTTCTTGCTGCGCCAATAGTTGCTGTTCTTCTAATAATTGTTGATGTAGTGAAGGAAGTTCTTCCGGTGCAACGTGGTGTTTGCGGGCCACTCTAATTTGTTGTGAAATTTTTTGTTCCAGCTCAAAAAGACGATTTGGGTCCATATCCAGTTGATCACCGTAATGGCGGAGTTCATCGCTGACTTCATTAATTTGAATGGATGCTTCTTCTAACATGGTGAGTAATTGACTGAATTTATCATCCATAGTAATGAGTTCTGCCAGTTCGTGTTTGGCGTAGTTCAGCAGACTGGTAATATTTTGTTCATCGTTATCACTAAGTAACTGGAGTGCGGTTTGGCTGACAGATAGTAGCTGACCACGGTTTGCTAGCCGTTTATATTCATTATCTTGTTCTTGATATTCACCTGATTGTGGTGCCAGCTCATTGAGCTCTTTTAAGTGATACTCCAGTAACTGTTGACGAGATTGACGTGCAAGCGCCTGTTGTTGGAATCGAGCCAGATCCTGACAACTTTGGTGCCATTGCTGATATGCCTGTTTCATTTCATTTTGCAGATTGAATTGATTAGCGTAAGTATCAAGCAGGCGTTTTTGGTGGCCGTTATTTAATAGTAATTGATGGGCGTGCTGACCGTGAATTTGAATAAGGTGGGTACCCAATTCGCGTAATTGGGAAATCGGTACGGCAGTGCCATTGATAAAGCCTCTGGAACGACCATCTGACGTTATTGTACGGCGTAGTAAGCATTCATTACTGTCATCAAGTTGGTGTGCTTCTAGCCATTGGCGAGCAGAAGGCGTATCAGAAAGAGAAAACCGGGCACAAATATCAGCACGAGAAGCCCCGCTACGCACCATATTGGCCTCACCACGATTACCCAGACATAAACCTAATGCATCAATTGCGATGGATTTACCCGCGCCGGTTTCACCTGTGATGGCTGTCATGCCTGGCTGGAAGTCAATTTCAAGCTCACGAACAATGGCAAAATTGCTAATGGTTAACTGGGTGAGCATCACACTTCTCCTGTGTATAAAAACACCTCTGTATCTTCATACAGTATAAACTGGTTTTTTATACAGTAAAGTAGTGAGACCTAATTTTTTAGAACATTTTTTTAGACCAGCTTAGTTTTGTACTTAATGTGTTGAAGTAATTATAGTCTTGAGGATGAATGAGATTGAGCTTCTGTTTGCTGCGGCTAATAACTACATCCTCTCCATCCTGTATAGGTAGAACTATTTGGCTATCGCAACTGACTTCATAATCGTTGCTATTTTGGGAAAATTTCAGCCTGATGCTGCTTTCACTACTGATAACCAATGGTCGGGAAGACAATGTATGTGGGAACATCGGTACCAGGACGATAGCATCCAGATTTGGTGTCAGAATTGGCCCGCCTGCGGAAAGCGAGTAAGCTGTGGAACCCGTTGGCGTTGCGATAATTAGTCCGTCAGAACGTTGGGAAAAGGCAAAACGTTCATCAATATAGACTTCGAATTCAATCATATGTGCCACTTTCCCCGGATGGAGTACGACTTCGTTGATAGCGGTACTGATACGAGGTTTCTGGCCGTTTCTTCTGACTTGAGCTTCTAGTAGGAAACGGTGTTCGTTCCGATATTCGCCATCCAATACTTCAGAAAGTTGTTGCAAAGCATTATCAGGATCTAAGTCGGTCAGAAAACCTAGATTGCCTCTGTTAATACCAATGACTTTAATGTCATAACGGGAAAGGACCCGGGCAGCGCCCAACATATTGCCGTCACCACCAACAACGACAGCTAAATCAGCTTGTTTGCCAATTTCGGTCAGACCGCCAGTTTGTGCATCTTTTAAACCAATGTCTTTGGCAACCTGACGATCAATAATGACAGAATAACCTTTGGATTTTAACCAATGATAAAGCATCTCATGAGTAGCAAGTGCTTCTGGGTGGCGAGGATGACCAACAATACCTATGCATTTGAATTTTTTATTCATCGTTGTAATTGCCTTCTAGCAAGAGGTTTTATCCTCACAATACGGCGGGTTCCCTTGAATCCCCAGTTTAGATCCCCATAATAGGCTAAGTAGCGAGATTAATGCCAAATACGCGGAGATATTCATGAGTAGTAAAGAACAAAAAATGCCTGACGAGCAAGTCTCGGAAGATATGGAAGTTGTATCTGAACAGCAAAATAGTGCGGATAAAGCAGAAGCATCAGAGACAGAAAGCGTTGTTGATCCGCGTGTCGCAGAGCTGGAAGAACAGCTCAAGCAGGCGCAACAACGTGAACGTGATGCCATTTTGCGTGCTAAGGCTGAAGTTGAAAATATCCGTCGTCGTACTGAGCAAGATGTGGAAAAAGCCCATAAGTTTGCGTTAGAAAGATTTGCCAATGAACTGCTACCAGTGATTGATAATCTTGAGCGCGCTTTGGAGGTGGCAGATCGTACTAATACCGAAATAGCACCTATGGTTGAAGGCATCGAGCTGACGTTGAAGTCTTTCCTTGGGGCTGTGGGTAAATTTGGTATTGAAGTTGTTGGCGACACAAATGTTCCTTTTAATCCTGAAATTCATCAGGCTATGACCATGATGGAATCCGATCAGCATGAACCAAATCATGTCATGATGGTCATGCAGAAAGGGTATACCTTAAATGGCCGTTTGTTACGCCCGGCAATGGTAGCTGTATCAAAGTAATTCTAGCTCAGTAGTCATTTTAGTTCAGTAATAAGTATCAATGCCGCTCCAACAGGGGCGGCATTTTTTTATTGTGGCAACTCAGGTGTCCAGTTGATTGGCTCGATGCCTTGTTTTTCTAGCAATGCATTGGCTTTTGAAAAGTGTTTGCAGCCAAAGAACCCTCTGTGAGCAGATAGTGGAGATGGATGAGGTGCTTTGAGAACATGGTGTTTATTAGCATCAATAAAGTAGCCCTTTTTCTGAGCGTGGGAGCCCCAAAGCAGAAAAACGACACCTGAACGGTGCTCATTGATAGCGGCAATGACTTTATCAGTGAACGTTTCCCACCCCAGATTCGCGTGGGAGTGTGCATTACCACGTTCTACGGTGAGTACGGTATTGAGTAGTAACACCCCTTGTTTAGCCCAACTGACTAGGCAACCGTGATTTGGATGCTGGAAGTCAGGTATATCGGATGCCAGCTCTTTGTACATATTAACCAGAGAAGGTGGCGCAGGAATACCCGGTTGTACAGAAAAAGAGAGGCCATGTGCCTGATTGGGGCCGTGGTAAGGGTCTTGCCCAAGTATCACCACCTTAATATCAGCCAATTCGGTGTAGCGGAATGCATTAAATACATCCTGTTGTGGCGGATAAATAGTTTTACCTGCCTGACGTTCTTTTGCGACATAGGCCAGCGTGTCGAGAAAATAGGGCTGTTTTTTCTCGTTACCGATTACGTCGTGCCATGTGAGGGGTGCGGACATAGTAAATCCTTTTTATATAATTACCAAATGGATGTTAGCTTACCGATTACAAAATCAGAGGAAAACTTTTGATGCACATTAAAACTAAATTCTTGATAACTATTTCAATGTTGTAAAGTATTTTTGAAAGTTTATCCAAAAAATTGCTTTGAGGTTAGCTATAGAAACTTATTTAAAACGTAAGGTAGCAGTATGTTTTATAGTAACTATATGAAATTAACTGTTTTGAATCAATGAGTATCCTCATTTGTGTGGGTATATAGGAATGAGGCATATTGTTTTGACCAAATAACCAAGATAACTCATTGATAATTTGGTTTATTGTGCGAACGTAGAGATAGAAATGATTAAAGGTATTTAACACCGTGAAGGGCCAGATTGTGGTTAAGGATAAGCTGGATCGTTTGAATATTGTATGAAGCCAAAACAGTATTTGTTGTAAGTAGTCAGTTCACTTTGACTCTTTTCTGGCTATTTATTGACAAATAATAGGTAGAAATTTCTCTGTTATCAGCGAGAAGAATCACAGTTGATTAATTTATTTAACAAATTTTAAACATTTATTTAACCCAATGGCGTTCCCTGCCGATAGATTAGTTGTACTGATTAAATCGTCGATTATTTTCAGCTATCCTTAGGGGAATTTTATGAGTTTATCAATTGAAATGAATCTATCAGTCGATTCAAGTTTTCCCGTTTTAAATAATCTTCAACTTGTTACACCGCCTTCTGTTCCAGACCAGAATATTGAAAAAGCGACTACTGAAATTTTTTCCCTCTCGGAAATAACTAAACAAAATAATAGAGTCTATCAATCATTAATTAATGAGCAGAGTATTAACGTTAATTTAAAGTCAATCACAGGAATTAAGTCTGAGCAAATTAGAGGTAAGCAATCTCATGAGATTGATTATATGTTGACTTTAATTTCTGATGATGTCTACATACGCACCACGATGGGAATAGGTGATTATGTTCGTCTTTCTGATGGTGAATTATTAAAGGCAGGAATAGAGCCGGCAAATTTAAGGGATGAAACAACGGGTTTTCAGGCAGGTATTTATCGGAATGACGATCTCTATATAGTGGCTTTTGTGGGCACTAATGATTTGAAGGATATATTAACTAATTTACGGCAAGGTTTTGGATTTGATGAAGCTCAATATCATCAAGCAATTGATTTAGCTCGCACTGCCAGAATAGCATTTGGGGAAAACTTGTTATTTACTGGGCACTCTTTGGGAGGTGGATTAGCCGCGACAGCCGCATTATCAATTGGAAAGCCTGCGGTAATATTTAATTCAGCTGGTGTTTCTGACAATATGATGAAAAATTTGGGTTTTTCACCTCAAGAGGGTAGGGCTATCGCTGAAAATGGATTGGTACGCCATTATGTTGTGGAGCATGATTTACTTGATGCATTACAACAAAAACTGCCGGTATCTCAGCCAATAGGACATAAAATCTTACTGAAATATAATGATGATTCGGAAGAATCAGGCAAAGGTTTTCCTAATAATCTGATACGTGGATTAAAAGCACATTCTCTTGAAAAGGTGCTGGAATTATTAACGATATACAAACCTTGGTTATCTTTAAATGATGAACAGCAAGAAGAATCTCTAGTCATGCTTAATGAACCGGATCTGAGCATTTCCGCATAATTAAAGAGAAGTGTGATGAAAATTAATGAAGTAATTGAGCCTGAATCGGAACTAGATGGTCAGCGGAGTGAAGAAAATATAACTCCGTTACAATGGGCGATATTCAATCAGCGAATGGATGATGTTAATAATTTGCTGAGGGATGGAGCTGATCCTACTCAACCTGGGTTGCAACAAGAAAGTGCTTTACATACGGCTGCAAAAATCAACAATCCTGATTATCTTAAATCTTTATTATCAGTCGCGCATGATGTGAATATTATACATCCCGTAACCTTAGCAACACCTTTACATGTTGCGGTTCAGGTAGGGAGAAAAATGCAGATTGAATTACTGTTGGCCGCCGGTGCTAATCCTAATCAGGCTAATCGGATTGGAGATACTCCGTTACATATTGCAGCCAAAATTAATTCGCCGGAACTGGTGCTGATATTGTTGAAGTCAGGCGCTGATCCTAAATTACAAAACAAGCAGCAATCAACATTCCTGATGTATCTTAATTTTACACCGCTAAAAGCGCGGAGCTGTGAGATGCAAGCGGAATATGATGAAGTCAATTATTGGCTGAAAGCTCAGCAAGTCAGCCGATATTATTTGAAGTAAGATAAAAACGGGCTATTTGGCCCGTTATTTTTCATTTAAAGATCAATAAATTAAATCAGTAATTGTGGGTTGAAGCATTAGGATCAATTCACAAATCACCATGTTTTTATCGTATTTTATGAATATTATATATTAATTTATTTTCCTTAATAAACAATGTCTAAAACCCAGAGTTGCTGGATATATTTCCTTAAATACGTTTTTGTTTCTCACTGTGAGCTTACGTGATAAATGATATCTACATTGTTATAATATTTTACCTGGTTTTATTAAGCGAAATCATTAATCGTGATCATCCGTGTTGTTATATGTAGTGATTATTATGAAAAGTGAAGCAATTTATGGAGACAGTATCTGGCAGCCTAGTCGGGAAAAACAAAAAGACATAAGTATTATGGTAAGTTGCTTGGTATAAAATATTAAATTATTTATTTTTTAGAGGAAATGTTTCTTTATTTATGACTAATAGGGGAAAAATTAAATTAATTTACTGATGTGGCGTGTTTTTATGAAAAATAAATAGTATAACTCGTAATTAACATTAAATAATGTTCACTTATTGAAATTATCTTTTATCTTTATCTCAAAAAAACAGTTCATATTTATTTGAGTTTGACTTTAATTTAAATTAAAGGTGGAAAAATAAACTTGTGATAAGTGTTATATTTATATTGCCTTCACGCATAAATAGCTTTCCATAATACCGATACACCTATGCTTTTTATTTTCTTTTTAAGCAATATTGGTTATGTAGCCTATTTCACTGATTCTACGGACTGCTTGGATGAAAAGGCTGTATGTCTTAGTACACAAGGGCTGGTTGGAGGTGGAGCATAATTATGGGAACTTATTTATATCCTGTTCCTAATCCTGATTTTCCATTCCTTGGTGTGCATTTCACACGAATGTTCAATGGCAAACGGGATGTTGGTCCGAACGCGGTATTAGCAATAGAAATTGGACGAGAGATTGTAAGAAGATATTTTCCGACTTTTTGAATATAGTAGAACGGTAAAAATAATCATCAATCACTCCCAGCCGTCTGTTTTTTTACCTTATACTTTGATTATCACTTTAACAGGGCGATAATCAAAACATAAAGTTGGTAGATTTTGAAAAGTATCACCCGACATTCCTGAATTGGGTGCGGAATGTTGGATTTAAAAAAACATTTTCTCGGAGCCTATTATTTACTCACAGAATAATCTTACTATGCGAAGCTGTATATTATAATTAACGGGCCAATCGGCCCGTTTAAAGATTTACGCATTGCTATTGGTTGGCGCTTCTGGTTTTGGATTACCGGAAGGTTTACGGCGTTTACCGATATTTTTGCTATCTCGATGACGTATTTTAGCTTTTTTCTTCGATTCTTCCGCTTTCTTTTTCTCTTTGCGTTTAGCCAATACTTTTTTCGATGGCTTATTGTGGGCTTTGTCACTTGGTGCTTTGGTTGTTGGGCGAAGTTCATCAACAATCCGCGACGTGAGTGGTTCATCCAGATAGCGACTGATTTTGCCTAATAAAGGATGATCATGCGCTTCCACTAAGGTAATTGCAGTACCTTTGCGACCTGCACGAGCTGTCCGGCCAATACGGTGTAGATAAATATCGGCGGTGCGCGGTAAATCAAAATTGAAAACATGGCTGATATCATCAATATCCAATCCACGGGCAGCAATATCTGTTGCAACCAGAACAGTGATACTGCCATCATTCAGGCGCTTAACCGCTTCCGTCCTTTTAGCCTGTACCATTTCCCCTTCAAGGAATCGGGCTTTAATGCCGGCTTGATGCAATTCATCCACAAGTTCATGTACACGTTCACGTTTGCGAACAAAAATAATGGATTTAGTGACATCGGGTTGTTTTAGTAAATGGCAAAGTAAGGTTGTTTTGTGTGCTAAATTATCTGCACGGTAGTAAAATTGCTGGATTTTTTTGCGTTCACGGCGTGATGGTTCAGCATCAATTTCAACTGGATCTTCCAGTAAACGTTCAGCAAAATCACGGATGGCTTCCCCTTCCAGAGTAGCAGAGAATAGCATGGTCTGTTTGCGCCAACGGGTTTCACCCGCTATGGTTTCAATATCGTTGGCAAAACCCATATCCAGCATACGATCGGCTTCATCAAGGATTAGTGTTTCAACTGCCCGACAATCAAAGTTTTCTTCCTTGATATATTGCAGCAGACGGCCTGTAGTGGCGACGACAATATCTTGATTTTCGCTGAAAATTTCTGCGTGATTCATATAGGCTACGCCGCCAGTAATGGTAGCGATATCCAAATTGGTATGTGCAGCGAATTCTTTTGCCTGATCTGCCACTTGCATGGCTAGCTCACGGGTGGGCGTCAGGATCAGAATGCGTGGTGGTCCAGATTTCTTGCGTGGAAAATCTAATAAATGTTGCATAGCTGGCAGCAGGTAAGCGGCGGTTTTGCCGGTACCGGTAGGCGCTGATCCTAGTACATTACGCCCGTCCATTGCTGCCGGAATAGCCGCAGCCTGAATTGCTGTTGGGCGGGAATAACCTTTATCATTCAGGGCGTCAAGCAGGCGTTCATCAAGCTCAAGTTCAGAAAAGTTTGTTGCAGTCATCATATACCTCTGTTTAGGCCGCCGATTATAAACGGGTTGGGCGTATTGTTCATCTATTAAAGCGGTCAATTAAGGTAGATAGCTTTTACCGAAACATAATAACCTTTATCCTATGGCGAAATTTATTGTGCTAAATAGATATAGGTTATTAATTTGAAACAGAAACGACTTTTACGCCGGGATGGATTTACTTTCAAGCAATTTTTTGTTGGTCATGAGCGGTGTGCAATGAAAGTCGGAACTGATGGCGTTTTATTGGGAGCATGGGCTCCAGTTAGTGACAAAAAAGCGATTTTAGATATTGGCTGTGGCAGTGGGCTCATTGCGTTGATGCTAGCACAGCGTACGGATGAAAATACTAAAATTGATGCAGTGGAATTGGATACAGAGGCTGCATTGCAGGCGCAAGATAATGCAGAACAATCTCCGTGGCAGAAAAAAATAAATGTTTATCAGCAGGATATTGGTGATTTCGCTGAACAGTATTCGCAATGTTATGACTTAATTGTCAGTAACCCCCCCTATTTTGAACCGGCTGTTGCTTGTCGAAATGAGGCAAGGGAACAGGCTCGTTATACGGGGTCGCTGACTCACCAGCGATTATTACAATATGCAGAGACGTTGATTACAGCGGATGGTCTGTTTTGTGTGGTATTGCCATATGCCATTGGTGAGGAATTTGAAACAATGGCATGTCGTTTGGGTTGGTTTTCTCATCATCGGGTCAATATCCGCGACAGGCAAGGCAAGCCGTTGCATCGGATGTTATTGGCATTTTCCCGTCAGGAAAAAATCAGTTTAATCAGCGAATTGACTATTCGTCAGCCAGACGGTGCATACACGCAAGCATTTCAGCAATTGGTGACGGATTTTTATCTCTATTATTGAATTATTTTATGAATTGTGGAAAGAACCACGCCGGAGCGTGGTCATGCAGAAGTTTTGCCAGTAAAAATCAGGGCGTCAAAATCGTTGGTTTTGATTCTGGCAGTAAATCGGGGTAATCCAGTGTGAAATGCAGACCTCGGCTCTCTTTTCTTTCCAGCGCACAACGCACGATTAATTCAGCGACTTGCACCAGATTTCGTAATTCCAGCAGATTGTTAGAAATCTTGAAATTGGAATAATAATCGTGAATCTCCTGTTGCAGCATATTAATACGGCGCAGTGCTCGTTCCAGGCGTTTGGTTGTACGCACAATGCCGACGTAATCCCACATAAATAGACGTAATTCGTGCCAGTTGTGCTGAATGACGACCTGTTCATCTGAATTGTCAACACGGCTCTCATCCCAGAAAGGGAGTTGCGGCACTTCTTCTATTTTTTCGATCTGTTGTTGGATATCCTCTGCCGCAGACCAGCCATACACCAGACACTCCAGCAGAGAATTAGATGCCATACGGTTTGCACCGTGCAGACCCGTATAGCTGACTTCACCGATAGCATATAAGTTGTTGAGGTCAGTATGTCCCTGATGATCGACAACAATACCACCGCAGGTGTAATGCGCGGCAGGAACGATTGGAATCGGCTCTTTTGTTAGATCAAAGCCCAGTGTCAGCAATTTTTTATAAATCATTGGAAAATGCTGGATAATGAAATCCGCTGGTTTATGGCTGATATCCAGAAACATGCAATCAGCACCAAGGCGTTTCATTTCATGGTCAATTGCTCGTGCTACGATATCGCGAGGAGCTAGTTCAGCGCGTTCATCAAAATCGGGCATAAAGCGGCTGCCGTCTGGTCGTTTCAGATATGCGCCTTCACCTCGCAGAGCTTCTGTCAGCAGGAAATTACGTGCCTGTGGATGGAACAGGCAGGTCGGGTGAAACTGGTTAAATTCCAGATTGGCGATACGGCAGCCTGCGCGCCATGCCGTTGCAATGCCATCACCGGATGAGATATCGGGATTTGTCGTATATTGATAGACTTTAGCTGCACCGCCTGTTGCCAGTACAACAACCTTAGCGCGATAAGTTTCCACCTGTTCTTGCTGACGGTTCCAAATATAAGCGCCGACGACTCGATTATCACCATCTAGCTGGGCTTTATTTGAAGTAATTAAATCAACCGCGTTGCAGCGCTCTCTCACCGTGATATTCGGATGAGACATCGCTTTATCAACCAGTGTCATTTCTACTTCTTTGCCGGTTGTATCTGCATGATGCAGAATGCGACGATGGCTGTGACCACCTTCACGGGTCAGATGATATTGTTTTTCTCCATCTTCGCTGGTTTCTGTATCAAACATAACACCTTGATCAACCAACCATTGTACGCAATGACGGGCATTACTGGTGATAAACTCAACAGCACTTTTATCGCAAAGCCCCGCTCCGGCGATAAGGGTATCTTCAACATGAGATGCGATACTGTCCGTTTTATCAAATACAGCGGCGATACCACCCTGTGCGTAATAGGATGCACCTTCACTAAGAATACTCTTGCTTAGCACAGTGACTTTATGTTGTGAGGCTAGCCGTAAAGCTAGAGATAGGCCGGCGACACCGCTGCCAATAATAAGTACATCGCTGTAATGTTGAGAGAATAATGATTGCATAATTGATGATGTATGAATGAAGATGGGTAAAAATCATGTTAGCCTATCAGATATGATCAAAGCTATGATTGCAACAAAATGATGACAAAAATTGAACTTCGCAGAATTTTATTACTCAAAGCCATGCTTGCTCAGGAATAGGACAGTATGGTTGGTTCAGTAAATATCAATGTGGAGCTTTGCTTCGGGAGATTTAACCTCGAATGAGCGAGCAGTTAACGGATCAAATGCTGGTTGAACGAGTGCAGAAAGGTGATCAAAAGGCATTTAACCTACTGGTAATCAGATATCAGCATAAAGTGGCGAGTCTTTTATCCCGCTATATTCCGCAGGGTGATGTTCCTGACGTTGCTCAGGAGGCATTTATTAAAGCCTATCGTGCATTGGCTTCGTTTCGTGGCGATAGTGCTTTTTATACTTGGTTGTATCGTATTGCAGTAAACACTGCGAAGAATTATTTGGTTTCTCAAGGGCGCCGTCCGCCGTCCAGTGATTTGGATGCTAGTGACGCAGAAAATTATGAAACTTCAAATGCACTAAAAGAAATTTCGAACCCTGAGAATTTAATGTTGTCAGAAGAATTAAGGCAGGTGGTTTTCCGAGCTATTGAATCTCTTCCCGAGGATTTGCGAATAGCAATAACGCTGAGGGAATTAGATGGGTTAAGCTATGAAGAAATAGCTACCATTATGGATTGTCCGGTTGGTACGGTTCGTTCCCGCATCTTCCGTGCAAGGGAAGCCATTGATGATAAAATTCAACCACTGATTTAAAATTAAAAATAGTGGAACAATACTGAAAGGTACTTTGGCATGCAAAGAGAAAAACTTTCCGCATTGATGGATGGCGAAACTCTTGATAGTGAAGTCGTTAGTATTTTGTCTAAAGATTCTGTAATGCAGAAACGCTGGGAAAATTACCACTTGATCCGTGATACATTGCGCGGTGATGTGACGGAAGTATTGCATCTGGATATTGCTAGTCGGGTTGCATTGGCACTTGAAAAAGAGCCGGTTCATTTCACCCCTGGGGCTATACCTGAATCTCAGCCTCAACCAGAGAGCTGGCAAAAAATGCCGTTCTGGCAAAAGCTTCGTCCTTGGGTGAGTCAAATGGTTCAAGTGAGTGTTGCAGCCTGTGTTTCGCTGGCAGTATTGGTTGGTGTACAGCAGTACAACAGCCATAGTGCTGAGGATCTTGAATATCAATCTGATACGCCTGCATTTAACACTTTGCCAATGATGGGATCGGCTTCTCCGGTGAGTTTGGGAGTGCCTTCTGGTGATGATATATTTGGCAATGATCCGCGCATTCAAATGCAGGAGCGTAATAAACGTATTAACATCATGCTGCAACAATATGAACTCGATCGCCGTGTGCATTTTAGGCAAAATGATGAACGGGGAATTTCACCACAGGTTGCTATTCCGGTTCCCGGAACGCAATCTTTAGGAACGCAATCTTTAGGAACACAATAGCAGTAATGAAACAGATTTGGTTCTCCGTTTGTTTGCTGGCGGGCGGCCTGCTTGCTCCTTTACAAGCCTCGGCACAGCTCAACAGTGCTGAGGTTTTGTTGCGGGAGATGGGTAATGCCACTCGGTCTCTAACTTACGAGCTTGCTTTTATTAATCTCAACCAGCAGGCTATTGTCTCAGTTCGTTATCGCCACGCTATTATAAATGGTATTCCAATAGCTCAGATTATGCAGATGGATGGTTCTCGTAGGGAAGTTGTCCAGCGTGGTAATGAGATCAGTTATTTTGAACCTGGATTGGATGCTTTCAGTCTTAGTGGTAATCATATTATTGATTATTTACCGACCGTCATTTTTGCTGACTTCAATCAGTTGAAAAAATATTACAATTTCATTGACGTTGGTCGTACCCATATCGGTGATAGGCCTTGTAGGGTTGTACGCATCACCTCCAAAGATGAAGTGCGTTATAATTATATTTTACTGATCGACGAAGAAACTCATTTACCATTACGTATTGACTTACTTGATCGTGATAGTGAGGCGCTTGAACAATTTAGGGTTGTTTCTTCTACCATCGATGGGGATATCAATAATGCAATGAGTGTGATTACTCGCTTAAATATGCCGCCAATGCTGGTCATTCCACCATTAGAGAAGGTCGTATTTAATTGGAAAGTGGGTAAGTTGCCGGCTGGTTTCGTTGAGGTTTCGCGTAACCGTCGTAAATTGTCAAATAATAGTGGCACACTTGAATCTATTATGTTCAGTGATGGTTTATTTAGCTTTTCTGTGAATGTAACTAATGCGGATAAAACTGGTAAGTTGGAATATCCTCTCCGTCGTGGGCCTCGAACGATTTATAGTGCAATACGTGGTGCAAATGAGGTGACAATTATTGGTGAATTACCACTGGCAACTGCCAAGCGTATCGCCGCTGGTGTCGCATTTATAGGAGCTGACTGATGGTTAAAGAGTGGGCAACAGTAATTCACTGGCAACAGGGGCGGGCATTATTACGTTATGGTTCCTCTTCTGGTTGTGGCAGTTGTCAGGCGCGAGCAACGTGTGGTTCTTATTTACTCAATAAATTAGGGTCTGATGGCATACATCAGCTTGAACTTGAGATTTTACAACCGCTGCAACCCGGGCAAAAAGTGGAAGTTGGGATCTCTGAAGGGAGCTTGCTGCGTTCGGCGTTGTTGGTTTATCTGACTCCACTTATTGGGCTATTCCTTGGTGGTGCGCTTTTTCAGTTATGGGTGACCAATCAATTATGGGTGTTTTGTGGCGGTGTTTTAGGAGGCGCGTTAGGATTCTCCTTTGCCCGTAGAATCGCCACTTATTGGGATAATCGGCAGGAATATCAACCTGTCGTTTTGCAAATCGGCTTGCCTCCTGATGCCATTCACATTCAGCATCGGGAATAAATCTATACCCTATGGATTTCAAGATGCGCCGCGACGGCAAGGGAGCGAATCCCCGGGAACATAGCGAACGATGTGGCCGGGGTGAATGAGTGCAGCCAACAAAGAGGCAACTTGAAAGATAACGGGTATATTTTAGTTATCCAAAACGTTGAATGATTCATACCTTAAAGCTGCATGCATGACTAGGTTTTCGTAGATTTGGCATGTAGAATACAGCCTTTCAGGCCGGTGGCCGACCTAATAAACCGTCGCTTTATGTCCCTCTGTGTGTCCATATAGGCGAATGATTCAGAAATATCAAGGCAGAAAAATACTTATAATGAAGCAAATACGAAATTTCTCCATTATTGCTCACATTGACCACGGTAAGTCGACGTTATCTGACCGTATTATTCAAATTTGTGGTGGCTTAACAGATCGTGAGATGGCAGAGCAAGTACTGGATTCTATGGATCTTGAGCGTGAGCGTGGTATCACCATTAAGGCCCAAAGTGTTACCTTGGATTACAAGGCGAATGATGGGCAACTCTATCAATTAAACTTTATCGATACGCCGGGGCACGTTGATTTCTCATATGAAGTTTCCCGTTCACTAGCTGCCTGTGAAGGGGCATTGCTGGTGGTTGATGCTGGACAGGGAGTGGAAGCCCAGACGCTGGCTAACTGTTATACCGCGTTGGATATGAATCTAGAAGTTGTTCCTGTTCTAAATAAAATCGATTTGCCGGCGGCAGAGCCTGAGCGCGTAGCGGAAGAGATCGAAGATATTGTCGGTATTGATGCTACCGATGCAGTGCGCTGTTCGGCCAAAACGGGCGTCGGCGTACAAGACGTCATTGAGCGCTTGGTTAAAGAGATTCCAGCTCCGGAAGGCGATCCTGATGCGCCATTACAGGCTCTTATCATTGACTCATGGTTTGATAATTACCTTGGTGTTGTCTCCCTAGTGCGGATTAAAAACGGCACCTTGCGTAAGGGTGATAAAATCAAGGTGATGAGTACCGGTCAGGTATATAACGCCGATCGTCTTGGCATTTTCACTCCTAAGCGTGTTGATCGTGATGTATTGGGTTGTGGCGAAGTGGGCTGGTTAGTTTGTGCAATTAAAGACATTCTTGGTGCACCCGTTGGGGATACCTTGACATTGTCCCGTCAACCTGCGGAAAAACCACTTCCAGGCTTTAAAAAAGTGAAGCCACAGGTTTATGCAGGGCTGTTCCCTATCAGTTCTGATGACTATGAAGCGTTCCGTGACGCATTAGGTAAATTGAGTCTGAATGACGCTTCACTATTTTATGAGCCAGAAAGTTCTTCTGCGTTGGGTTTTGGTTTCCGTTGCGGTTTCCTTGGCCTGTTGCATATGGAGATTATTCAAGAGCGTCTGGAACGTGAATATGATCTCGACCTTATTACAACGGCCCCAACGGTTGTGTATGAAGTGGAGACAACTAGCCGCGATATTCTCTATGTGGATAGCCCTTCTAAACTACCACCGCTGAATAATATTGAAGAGTTACGTGAACCAATTGCTGAGTGCCATATGCTATTACCTCAGGAGTATTTGGGGAACGTCATTACCTTATGTGTTGAGAAGCGCGGGGTGCAAACTAACATGGTTTACCACGGTAAACAGGTTGCACTGACTTACGAAATACCGATGGCGGAAGTGGTTTTGGACTTCTTCGATCGATTGAAATCTACCTCTCGCGGTTATGCTTCACTGGATTATAATTTCACTCGTTTCCAGTCATCTGATATGGTTCGTGTGGATGTATTGATTAATACTGAACGAGTTGATGCATTGGCGTTGATTACTCACCGTGGCAATGCACAGTACCGTGGCCGGGAGCTGGTGGAGAAGATGAAAGAACTTATTCCTCGTCAACAGTTCGATATCGCAATTCAGGCTGCGATTGGTAATCATATTATTGCGCGCTCAACAGTGAAGCAATTGCGTAAAAACGTCTTGGCGAAGTGTTATGGTGGTGACGTCAGCCGTAAGAAAAAGCTATTGCAGAAACAGAAAGAGGGTAAGAAACGTATGAAACAAGTGGGTAACGTTGAGTTACCGCAGGAAGCTTTCTTAGCCATTCTTCATGTTGGTAAAGACAATTAATAAGCTTGTAAGGAGTCTAAATGGCTAACACTTTTGCCCTGATCCTAACGTTGGCAACGTTAGTCACCGGCATTATTTGGTGTATCGATCGTTTCAAATGGGCACCAGAGCGCAAGAAAAAACTTGCCAGATTGCAGGAGCTGACTGAAGGTACAATGGATCAGGAGCATCTGGCTGAGACTATTAACAAGCCAACATGGGTGGATACCTGTTCATCTATTTTTCCTGTGTTAGCCGTGGTTCTGATCCTGCGCTCTTTTGTTTATGAGCCTTTTCAGATCCCATCGGGTTCCATGATGCCAACTTTATTGATTGGTGATTTCATTCTGGTAGAGAAATATTCATACGGATTGAAAGATCCCATCACTCAAACGACATTGATTAAGACTGGCGAACCAAAGCGTGGTGATGTTGCTGTATTTAAATACCCGTTGGACCCCAGTTTTGATTACATTAAACGGGTGGTTGGTTTACCGGGAGATAAAATTATTTATGATCCGGCAAAGAAAGAATTGCGTATTTTTTCTAATTGCAGCAAAACAGGGAATTGTCAGGAAGAATTACCGGTTTCTTACGGTTCACTATTCCCAAGTGAATGGACAATGCAGCAGTATGGTGTCGATTCCAAGGGTGAAAGTTTGAGAAAGGTAGGTGTTTTCCAAATCCCTGTTGAAGAAACGTTGCCGCCTTACAGTATGCGGCAGGGTGAACGAATTGAGAATTTGGGCGCGGTAACTCACCATATTTTGGAGATTCCCGGTGTACTATCGGTACCTAATTTCCGTCAACCTGGCTTGCCAGAGGGAATGTGGATTGTGCCCGAAGGCCACTATTTTATGATGGGTGATAACCGTGATAATAGCGCTGATAGCCGTGCATGGGGCTTTGTCCCTGAAAAGAATTTGGTCGGTCGCGCTTCCGCCATCTGGATGAGTTTTGAAAAACAGGAAGGGGAATGGCCTACCGGAGTTCGCTTCAGCCGTATTGGTGGAATTAATTAATATTTTTATATTAGCGAAGCATTAATTTTACTCGCGGTGTAGAATGTCCTTTCAAACTTAATAACTGGCTCCTATAAGGAGCCAGTGCAAACGCAACAGTTTTGTCAGGGGTTCCTGTTACAGGTCTGTTGCGTGTGCGTTTTTATTTGACGAATTCTGACCGATATTGGTAGCACATGAATCCCATCGTAATTAACAGATTGCAGCGTAAGCTGGGGTACACTTTTGATCAGCATGATTTGCTGATACAAGCGTTAACTCATCGTAGTGCCAGCAGTAAACATAACGAACGGCTGGAATTTCTTGGTGACTCAATCCTGAGTTTTGTTATTGCCAATGCGTTGTATCATCGCTTTCCTCGTATTGATGAGGGGGATATGAGCCGCATGCGTGCTACATTGGTGCGTGGTAATACGCTGGCTGAGTTGGCAAGGGAATTTGAATTAGGTGAATGCCTTCGTTTGGGGCCGGGGGAACTGAAAAGCGGCGGTTACCGCCGTGAATCAATACTGGCTGATACGGTTGAAGCGCTGATTGGTGCTATTTTCCTTGATAGTGATATCCAGACTATTGAAAGAATTATTCTGAGATGGTACGAAACCCGTCTGAATGAAATCAGCCCTGGCGACAAACAGAAAGATCCGAAAACCCGTTTACAGGAATATTTGCAAGGGCATCATCTGCCTCTGCCGTCATATCTGGTTGTTATGGTTCGTGGTGAAGCTCACGATCAAGAATTTACTATTCACTGTCAAGTGAGCGGTATTGAACAGCCGGTTAAAGGAACAGGCTCCAGCCGTCGCAAAGCGGAACAGGCAGCGGCTGAGCAAGCATTAAAACAATTGGAGCTTGAATGAGCGAACAAGAAACCTATTGCGGATTCGTGGCAATAGTTGGACGGCCTAATGTGGGGAAATCCACGCTGCTAAATCAGCTTTTAGGTCAGAAAATATCTATCACTTCTCGTAAACCGCAGACGACCCGTCACCGTATTATGGGTATCCATACTGAAGGTGCTTATCAGGCTATTTATGTGGATACACCGGGATTGCATATTGAAGAAAAACGGGCAATTAACCGGTTGATGAACCGGGCAGCCAGCAGTTCTATTGGTGATGTGGAGTTGGTTATTTTTGTTGTCGAAGGGACTCATTGGACCCCGGATGACGAGATGGTACTGAACAAACTGCGTAATCTGCATTGTCCGGTTTTGCTGGCTATCAATAAAGTGGATAACGTGGCCGATAAAACCAGCTTGTTGCCACATATTGGTTTTCTCAGTAAACAGATGAGTTTTCTTGATGTTGTTCCAATGAGCGCTGAAAAAGGCATGAATGTTGATACGATTGCCAAAATTGTGCGCGGATATATACCGAAAGCGACTCACCATTTTCCAGAAGATTACATTACTGACCGTTCTCAGCGGTTTATGGCTTCTGAAATTATTCGAGAAAAGCTTATGCGTTTTCTTGGTGATGAATTGCCATATTCTGTCACGGTTGAAATTGAGCAGTTCGTGGCGAATGAGCGCGGTGGTTACCATATCCATGGTTTGATTCTGGTTGAGCGTGAAGGCCAGAAGAAAATGGTTATTGGTAATAAAGGCAGTAAAATCAAGACTATTGGTATTGAAGCTCGTCAGGATATGGAAAGGCTGTTTGATGCAAAAATCCACTTAGAACTGTGGGTTAAAGTTAAAGCGGGTTGGGCTGATGATGAGCGAGCGTTACGTAGCTTGGGTTACGTCGATGATTTGAAATAAGGCATCCTCCTGTGGACGGTTGGCAACGTGTTTTTGTTCTTCATGGGCGTCCTTACAGTGAAACGAGTCTGTTACTGGATCTGTTTACTGAAAATGAAGGGCGGATTAGCGTGTTGGCAAAAGGTGCGCGTAGCCGTCGTTCCAATTTGAAAGGCTGCTTGCAGCCCTTTACCCCATTACTGGTTCGTTGGAGTGGGCGGGGGGCAATTAAAACGCTGCGTGATGCAGATCCTATCTCTCTGGCCCTTCCTCTTACTGGCAACGTATTGTACAGCGGTTTATATATCAATGAATTGTTGTCAAGAGTGCTTGAACAGGGAACGGCTTACCCCGCCTTATTCTTTGATTATCTCCAATGTTTGCAGGTTCTTGCTGCCAGTGAATATACACCGGAACATGCATTACGTCGGTTTGAACTGGCGTTGCTGGCAAATCTTGGTTATGGCGTTGATTATCTGCATTGTGCGGGCAGTGGTGAACCTGTCGCTGACACGATGACCTACCGTTATAGAGAAGAAAAAGGATTTATCGCTAGCTTGGTTGTTGATCATTACAGTTTTACCGGGCGCGAATTAAAATCACTGGCAACTCGTGAATTCCCTGATTCTACGACATTAAAGGCAGCAAAGCGTTTCACGCGTATTGCATTAAAACCTTATCTCGGTGGCAAGCCTTTGAAAAGTCGTGAATTATTTCGGCAGTTTGTACATCGGAAGCCTGAAAAGAAAGAAAACTAATGAATTTGTTTCTCTTCAAGATGGAAAGTGTAAACTTGTCATATTCTAATATGACTACAGGAGATAAATATGGCTGAAGTATTATTAGGCGTTAATATCGATCACATTGCGACAGTGCGCAATGCCCGTGGTACCAATTATCCTGATCCGGTTCAAGCGGCTTTTGTTGCGGAACAGGCGGGAGCCGATGGAATTACCATTCATTTGCGTGAAGATCGCCGTCATATTACCGATCGGGATGTAGAACTGTTGAAAAAAACTATCCAGACTCGGATGAACCTTGAGATGGCCGTGACAGATGAAATGGTGGATATTGCCTGTCGTATTAAACCTGAATTTTGCTGTTTGGTGCCTGAAAAACGGCAGGAAGTGACAACAGAAGGGGGCTTAGATGTTATTGGTCAGAAAGATAAAGTTGCTGCGGCGGTTAAGCGTCTATCTGATGCGGGTATTCTTGTCTCGTTATTTATTGATGCGGAACATCGACAAATTGATGCGGCTAGTGAAGTTGGCGCACCTTTCATTGAAATTCATACTGGTGCTTATGCCGATGCAGAAAGTGAAGTAGAACAGGAAAAAGAGTTTCATCGTATTAAAGCAGCCGCGACTTATGCAGCGAGTAAAGGTCTAACGGTTAATGCGGGTCATGGGCTGACGTATCATAATGTACAACGTATTGTTGCTCTGCCAGAGATTTATGAGTTGAATATTGGTCATGCCATTATTGGACGTGCGGTATTCAGTGGCTTGACTGCTGCTGTGGCGGATATGAAAACCCAAATGCGGAAAGCTCGCCGTTAATGGCTATTATTGGGTTAGGTACAGATATTGTTGAAATTGCCCGTATTGAAGGGGTCGTCGAGCGCTCAGGTGAGCGCTTGGCAAAACGCATTCTCAGTGAATTCGAATGGGAACAATATCAGCAACATGAAAAACCGGTTCGTTTTTTGGCTAAACGCTTTGCGGTAAAAGAAGCCGCAGCAAAGGCATTAGGAACGGGTATCCGTAATGGGCTGGCATTTAACCAGTTTGAAGTGGTCAATGATGCACTGGGAAAACCGATTTTGCGACTTTATGGTGCGGCCGCAGCGTTAGCTCAGCAATTGGGGGCGACCTCTTTACATGTGACATTGGCTGATGAGCGCCGCTATGCCTGTGCGACCGTTATTCTTGAGCGCTGATTTCAGATTTTATCTGCATGATGTAGTAATACAAATTTATCCCATAGTTGTTCTTCTGTTTCTTGTCGGTTTGGATCGGTGATAATGGTATTATTTATCGGACAGACTGATTGACAGGTTGGTGCATCATAATGACCGATGCATTCGGTGCAACGGTTGGCATCAATCTCATAAATTTCATCTCCCATTGATATCGCCTGATTGGGACATTCGGGTTCACACATATCACAATTGATACAGCTTTTTTTGATTAATAATGACATTTTAATATATTAACTTATTTTTCACTTTATATTTTTTTTTCATTCTTTTGAGGAAGAACAGCTCGAATAATAACAAAATATTTATGGCTGTTGTAGTATTAGTAATAAGAAAATGATTAAGACCGGGATTCAGTCTGAATCCCGGTCTTTTTGTGAATTACGATAATGGTGCAATTGGCCAGCTAATTTCTGGGGCTTTATCAAAATAATTATAAAATTTTAGATAGTTAACAAAGTTAGTTATCTGATATCCCTACTACAAATATGCGTACAGGAGGAAAGCTTGCACTGCGAGATTGCCAATGTGATACTATTACTAGGTTTTCTTTATTGATTTTTAATATATCAGCTCCTTCACCATAGTTACCTCCACTGATATATCCTCCCATGCTGGAAAGTATAGCATGAGGTTCATAAGAGTATGCAATTGGGTATGTGATAGTGAATTTTCCCTCGTTAGCTAAATTTGGAGCTATTACATATACAGATTGGAATAAGATATATTTTCTCTTTAATCCACTCAAAAATGGAATTTTAAAAGTCATGAAATTATTCCCTTGTGTAAACAAAGGAGTACCTGCCAATAATAATTCCAATAAACCGAGATTTTTCACAAACTCATTTTTATTGGGAATATCTGCCCCGTTTTTTGCTTTTTCTAATGCGGAGTTGGAAATTTTAGTTATAATTTTTTGTTCTAACGCTTTATTTAATTGGGTAGTGAGTTTGGTTATATTACCATCATCCAAAACATCACTGCCAGATTCTGCCGCAATAAAATCAGCTACAACAGAGGATATTGTTGATGACTGACGTAATGCTTTATTTAATACATGAGTAGTAATACTTTCTGGTGGAAATCCAGTATTTAAACTCTCGTTCTCTTCATATTTTTCTTGGCTCACAACATTAGCATTGTTACTAATAGAAAAAGCCTTAAAATCATTTTTTTGGCTCATGTTTTTTCCTCAAATTAAATAGTGTGTTCTATAATTAATAATATTGAATTGTTATAAAGATAACTTTAAGAAATTCATAGTCTAGTTCGGAAAAATAATAATGAAATACTTTTATAACTTAGGCGATTAACTATTTATGTGTAGTTGATGATAATTGGTTTAATTTTTCAATCAAATAACCTGATATTGATAAATAGGATGGTGAAAATATATTTAAATCATAAAAGCTTGTCAGGGTGAGCAGAAGGAATAATAATGAGTCATTATTCTCCGGGGAAAAGTATATGATATTACTGGATTGGGTTGATATTTCAATGGTTCTTGATATTGCATAACTAAAATACCAGAATGAATAGAGTGATAAAGACCGGGCACCATCCTGATCCCGGTCTTTTATTAGTTACAATAATGGTGAAATAGGCCAGTCAATTTCCGGTGCTTTTGACGTATCAACCCGATTAAGCATGACGCGGTATTTTTTCCATTCTTTGAGTAATAGTATTTCTTCATCTGTTGCTATATCAAGTTCTATAGCATCGGAAAGTGGGGTTATTTTTTCATTCGCGTGAGATATAAATTGCGTTCTTTGGCTTTCCGCTATGGATATTAATTCCTCTTTTGTTGGTGGTGGAGTGTCTTCCCAACAAGGAAGACCCTCTTCGCCACAGGAAAGTATTTTTCCGGCGGGAGGTATTCCCGAGAACTTATTGAATATGCCATCAGTTACAGATATGGGATCGTTTGGCCATGAGCTTGCTGCAATATAATCCTGCTGTAATAATAGTGGATAAAATGCTTTATTTAATGCGCTAAATACATAGTTTTTATCGTTCATATTAATACCCTATTGCTCTATAAAATGCGGCTACAGGAACTTGTAAATTTGGAATACTGCTAAAACATTGGAATTGGGTATTATTGACTGTCATTATTGAAAATGTGCCAGCATGTTGAGGGGCGTTACCAACGTGAGTTAACGTGACGTTGAGACATTTATTCGGGAATGGGATTGGAAAGTTATTTAAAGCACCAGCTTCGGCATAAGCATTGCCTTTAACTGATGCTATTCCCCACATTTCAATTAAGCCCGAAGGTAATTTTTGCCATCCGACCTGATTCAGGCTAGAGGTGAAAAACGACATATTAGGCACTTGATTTTCACCATTCCCTATCGTTATATTTGTTGAATCGGATAAACCAAGGTTCTTTATAAATGCAGCTTTATCAGGAATGTCTGCGCCGTTTTGGTCTTTTGCCAGTCGATTATTAGCATTATCATTTACATCAGAAACAAGCTTCTGAGTTGAAGCGAGTGTATTACTGTTGCCTATTTGGTCTGTGAGCTGAATAACTCCTTTTTCTGTTAATGAGGCATCGGGAGTTTCTGTTGTGTTTTTTTGTTCTAAGGATTTCTTGAATTGGGTGGTGAGTTTGTCTATATCCCCATTATCCAGAACATCTTCGCCAGATTGTGTTGCGATAAAATTAGCGACGACAGTGGATATGGTTGACGACTGACGTAATGCTTTATTTAATAGTTCAGGGGTAATATCTGCTGTTGGAAACCCAGTTTGTAATTTTTGTTCTTTTTCATATGTTTCTTGGGTCATTATATTTGCATTTTCACTAATAGAAAAAGCCTTAAAATCATTCTTTTGACTCATATATTTTTCTCCAATTAAGCAGTGTATTTTATAATCAATGTGGTGAATTTTTATAAAAATAATTTTTCCCTATTCACGCCAGCTATAGTTTAGTTAGAAAAAAGAATAATGGAATACTCTTATAACTTATAGGGTTAACTATTTTTATATAATTGTTGGTAATAAATATGTTAATTTTTTGTAATCTGAAATGTATCTAAACTATTTGCATTAATAAAGTCTCATTTATTCCTTGGAGAAATTATGTGGTATGACTGAATTGGTTTAATATTTTAATGATTATTGGTGTTGAATAACTACAAAATACCTGAATCAATAAAATGATTAAGACCGGGTTCTACCTGAATCCCGGTCTTTTTGTTAATTACGATAAGGGTGGAATTGACCAGTCAATTTCAGGTGCTTTCGAAGTATCAACCCGATTAAGCATCACCCGGTATTTTTTCCATTCTTTGAGTAATTTAATTTTTTAATTAATAACCTATTGCTCTAAAATAGACTCCAACAGGAGGAACATGATTAGTAGGACTTCTATAACATCGGAATTGGCTCCGATTTACTACGTGTACTGAACATATTCCGGCGTCTTGAGGGTTATAACCACCATGAGTTAATGTGATATTTAAACAGGCGTTAGGAAATGGTATTGGAAAATTATTTAAATACCCAGATTCAAGAGAGCCATAGCCGTTAGCCAGTACAAATCCCCATGTTTCAATTAAACCTGAAGGTAATTTTTGCCAACCAGCGCTAGTCAAGTTTGCAGTGAAATACGACATATCTGGAATCTGATTAATTCCAGCCCCTACTTCTCGTTTTGCTGCTTCATTTAAACCTAAGTTTTTCACAAATGCATTTTTATCAGGAATATCTGCGCCGTTTTGTGCTTTTTCCAATGCGAAATCGGAAATTTTATTTATAAAATTTTTTTCTAACGCGCTATTTAATTGAGCGTTGAGCTTAACGGTATCACCATCATCGAGAACATCACTGCCAGCTGTCGCGATAAAATCAGCGACAACAGAGGCTATTGTGGACGATTGGCGTAATGCTTTATTTAATACATGACGAGAAATCGTATCATCTGGTGGAAACCCAGTTTTTAAACTTTGCTCTCCTTCATATATTGCCTGGCTTACTACATTAGCGTTATTACCAATAGAAAACGCTTTAAAATCATTCTTAGGACTCATATATATTCCTTAATTAAATAATATTGTTTTGTAATTAACATGTTGAGTTATAGTATAGGTAATTTATCGAGATTAATTTCAATTATAGTCTACGCCAAAAAGTGAACAGTAAGATTTTATTTTTAATCAAATGATTAATTATTTACGTATGGCTGATGATAATAAATTATTTTATCTTATCTTTTTTGGCAATTTATTTATGTTTGCCAGATAAATAGAGAGAAATATCTATTGTAAAATAGGAAGATAAATTATCTCCTAAAAAATAAAAGGGCTGCTATGCAGCCCATAATTCTAATCAGCAATATAAATTTCTGTAATATCAGGGCAATCCTCTTTGTTTACTATAGATAACCTCACTCCTCCGTCTGATGAGTGCACAACGAGCCATCCTTTTGATCCATATCCAGTGCCAACCAAAATATTATCGATCGGAGGCATTTGTAAAGGTAAAAATATACCTGGGCTACCAGTACGTAAATATATACATCTTCCTCGTATGTCCTGACTCAGTAATATGCTACTTCCACTATCTCCACTCCTTCCTATTTTTCGCCATCCCTGATTAGGGCCTTTCTTTTGATATCGCTCGTCGGATTCTGAACGTGAATATGCCCCCACATCTCTGGCTTCCAGATTGATGTCTTCAATCAGTGCTTTGCCGTTAATTTTCCTGTTATTAGGAACCGCATTTTTTGCCAATGTCACGGTTTCTGATAAGCCAAGTTCATTTACAGTAGGTTTGTTTTTGGTTGTATAAATGCTAGTCCAATCTTCTTCAAATCCATAATTATCACGAGCCGAGCGATAAGCAATACCCCCGTTTTTGTAATGCACTTTCAACTGAAAAGCCGGACAACTCCCAACTCCATTATAGAAATGCACAACATGATCACTAAATTTCGGCAGCAGTAAGTCATATGACCCTGAATCTGCATTCCACGGGACCTGGTTATCAACAGAGTATTTTCCTGTTAATCCGAGCCTAAATGCCCCTACATCGCCAGCCCCTAAACTGATATCTCCAGTCAGTGCCTTACCATTAATCTTCCTACTACTCGGCACAGCATTTTTCGCCAGATTGACGGTTTCCAATAAGTCGAGATTTTTCACAAACTCATTTTTATTGGGAATATCTGCCCCATTTTGGTTTTTGGCTAATCTATTGTTAGCATTATCATTGACATCAGAAACAAGCTTCTGAGTTGCAGCGAGTGAATGACTATTACCAACCACATCGGTAAGCTGAACAATACCTTTCTGTGTTAATGAGGCATCGGGAATCTTTGGCGCCATTTTCTGTTCCAACGCCTTATTTAATTGAGCGGTAAGTTTTTCTATATTTCCGTCATCCAGAACATCATTGCCAGATTGTGTCGCGATAAAATTAGCGACTACAGAGGTTATCGTGGATGATTGACGTAATGCCTTATTTAATATATTAGTGGTAATACCATCGGGCGCAAACCCAGTCTTCAAATTCTGACTTTCTTCATATTTTTCTTGGCTCGCTGCATTAGCATTGATACTAATAGAAAAAGCCTTAAAATCATTTTTTGGACTCATATTAAACTCCTTAAGTGATGTAATTTATAAATAATATGTTGAATTGTTGTGAAAATAATTCTCTGCTTAATGTGATAAGTATATGGATTTTATCATTTATAATTGCCAACCAATTGCAATGCAATAATCAAAATATTTCCTTAAATTAATATCCTACTGCTCTAAAATATGCTGTAACAACGGGAGTCCAATTAGTAGGACTCCTAAAGCATCGAAACTCACGTTGATTTTCTATGATTACTGAAAATATTCCTGCTGCGTTAGGGCTATGGCCATTATGAGTTAATGTGACATTAAAACATTTCTTTGGGAATGGTATTGGAAAGTTGTTTAAATATCCAGACGTGTAAGAGCCATAACCATCAATTTGAGCTATTCCCCACATTTCAATTAAACCTGAAGGTAATTTTTGCCAGCCATTCTGGATCAAGCTTGCGGTAAAAAGAGACATATCTGGAAGCTGATTAATTCTATTATTCAAATTATTATTGATATCGGAGACAAGTTTCTGTGTTGCAGCCAGTGTATTATTATTGCCAACCACATCTGTAAGTTGAACAACACCTTTCTGTATTAATGAGGCATTGGGAACTTGTGTTGCAAATTTTTGTTGTAACGCCTTATTTAATTGAATATTAAGTTTAGCGGTATCACCATCATCAAGAACATCTTCACCAGATTGTGTCGAAATGAAATTAGCGACTACAGAGGCTATTGTTGATGATTGGCGTAATGTTTTATTTAATAAGTGAGTAGGAACATTATCTGGTGGAAATCCAGAATATAAACTCAGACTTTCTTCATATCTTTCTTGACTCACTACATTGGCGTTGGCGCTAGTAGAAAACGCTTTAAAATCATTTTTAGGACTCATATGCTTTCCTTAAATTAAATAATATTGTTTTGTAATTAATAGCTTGGGTTATAGTACACATGATTTCTCGCGATTGATTTCAACTATAGAGTTTAGACCAAAAAAAGGTTGGTAAGATGCTATTATAGATTAAACGATTAATTGTTTGTGTATGACTGTTTGTATATGACTGATAGTGATAAATAGTTTAATCTCTTGTGATCTAAAATATACCAAGGCATTGGGTTCTGGGTCTTTGTTTTTATAACTGAATTATTAATTTGGAAAGGGAATACTATATTACTACAACTATTAATCTCGACGGTTTAATTAGAAGTTATATCATGATTATGAAAATTTCTTTATGAAAGGATGGGTGTTAGCTCTGGGCAGCAACTGAAAGATTCTTATATACATAAATAAGAAATTTTATTTATGATATATTTTTGTTTTTCTTTTGTTAATATTATGCTTTGAGGATTTATATGCGTTTTTATAAAAAAATCAGACTATTATTGTTAGATGATATTTTTGTAGATGAACTATTATTTTATTTTTCTTATTCATTTGACCATATTTATAGAGATATAAGCTCATTATATCCTTGGGGTTAATGCTTCTATTTTTCGATATGTTGGGTTGTCTTTGTGAATAAATTTATTCTTAAGGGAGGAATATGTTTAAAAAATTAGAACAAGTCATCTTTGATACCTGTGATAACAAAAGCATTTTATCTCTTTGGTTGCAAAAAGAACAGTTGGGTAAATTAAGATAGTGGCTGAAAACAGCAATCAGCCTGAATTAAAACAAATTATATAAAGCATGCTTAATTGATTGCTGTCATTGTGCTTTTTGCCGTCGGAAGGTCAGGGGTTTGTATCATCCACGGGAAATTAGATTTTCAAAACAACTGTTGTATCTGTCAGATGCAGTAGTTTTCCATACCCTATGGATTTCAAGTTGCATCGCGACGGCAAGGGAGCGAATCCCTGGGAGCATAGGTAACTATGTGACCGGGGTGAGTGCGTGCAGCCAACAAAGAGGCAGCTTGAAAGATAACGGGTATATTTAACCTAAACTTAATTAAGGGATTATTTATGGGGAAATCATCAAACCGTAGTGCGGAATTTTTCATTACTGGGAAATATTACGATGATGATGGTGGGAATAATATTGTTGCTATTGGATTGGGAGGGGAGATTTATGCCAAAAGAGGGAATGATAATATTACCGTTGGTGCGCTTGAGACAACAATCCATGCCACTTCTGGCGATAAGGCTGTAGAGGGTGCTGCCGGATATCTAAAAATAGTGGATATTGACAGTAATCTGAAGGTACATGGTGCTGCGGGTTACGCAAGTATTGATAAAAGCGGTAATGGCAATATTTCATTTGCTGGCGCGGCGGGTGGTGTTTCCATGGATCACCGAGGGAGCAGCGGTAATCTAAACTTTTCTGGGGCGGCCGCTTATAATAACCTCAGTCGTAAAGGTCAATCCGGTAATGTGGCATTTAAAGGTATCGGTGGTTATAACGGATTATGGCACGAAACTAATCAGGGGGATTTAAACTTTAATGCCGCAGGGGCGGGTAATAAAATTGACCGTACCTGGCATGACCGTTATGAAGGAAGCAAGGGAAATGTGATATTTGTTGGTGGAGGGGCAGCAAATAGCATCAGTTCGCGGGTGGAAAGCGGTAATATTAATTTCACTGGTGCTGGGGTTGATAACCACATTATTCGTAAAGGGAGAGAAGGCAATATTATCTTTCAGGGTGCTGGAGCATCAAATCGCATTGAACGTTTGCGAAATAGTAAAGATAAATATGAACAGACTCGCGGTAATATCGAATTTGAAGGTGCCGGTGGTTATAACAAAATTTATTCTGATATAGCTCATGGTAATATCCGTTTCTCCGGTGCCGGTGGTTACAATGAAATATCAAGAATGGGTGAGGATAGCGATTCGTATAATAAAGCTTTGGGATACGCTAGCGCGGAGAAAATTGTATTAATAACGGCGAAGATGGGAGCCCAGAAGCCTCAGCAAGTAACTGCTATTAAATCAACGATTGAACCCAATACTTATCTCTTTGCGTTTGCTGACGGAAAATATACTAAGATCAGCAAAGTTCAGCTAAAAAATGATCCTAAAACCGATAAATTGAGTTATTACGCCACTTCATGGCGTAAAAATGGTAATCAACTCGCAAATCTTGCTACGGAAAATATCTCTTTAGAGAATGGATATGATGATATAAGCAATGATGGTGATTATCGTCTTTTTAATTTAATCTTTGAACATCATCAACCCGTTACTATTCAGCATATTGTCGAAGAAGATTTGCGAGAAAATCAATGGGTGACTTATGCCGGCGGAACCACCGCTAAAGCAGAAGATATCAAGCTGATTGATGCAAAAATGCATGGGCGTTCAATCCATTCTAATGGTTCGGTATTGGATGTTTCGGCGGTGAAATCGAATCGTCGATCAAATGCTTATGTCTATGCCAAATATGTCGAGTCATATACCAAAGTGGTTGTGGTGGAATTGAAGAATGATGATAAAACCGGCGAGCTGAAATATTATGCCAGTGCCTGGTATAAAGCGGGCGACCATACCCGTGATTTAGCCAATGAAGATTTTTCACGCGCAAATGGTTATAGCTCGATGGAGGTGGGGGGATATTCACTCACTAACCTTAAATATCAAGTCGATACTGTACGTCGTGTCTCTGAGCATTTAGAACATATTGAAGAATATAGCCGTCAGGAATTGGTGAAATCATCTTCGGGTATCGGTGATAGCTCCGGTGACGTTAATTTTAGCGGTATGGGTGGCGGAAACCTCATTAAATCCAGTGTAATAAATGGCAATGTTAATTTTGAAGGTGATGGGATTGCTAACATCATTCTTCATAGTTCGAGATCGGGTAATACGCATTTTGAAGGCGCAGGTGCTGCCAATATCATCGAAAAAAGTGGCATAGATGGCAATCTGACATTCCGTGGTGCAGGCTTGGCGAATGTCCTTGTTCACCAAGGCCGGAGTGGGGAAATGGATGTTTACGCCGGCGGTGCGGCAAACGTTCTGGTGCGTGTCGGTGATGGACGGTATCTGGCTCATCTTTTGGCGATTGGTAATATCTCAATCCACCAAGGTAATGGCGACAGCCGGGTCATCATGTTGGGGGGGTATAACACCCATACCCAAATAGGTAATGGCAGCGCGAATTGGTTAGGTGCCGGCGGTTTTAATGTCATGACCCAAAAAGGTAAAGGGAGTATTTCCTCGCTACTTTTGGGGGGAGCTAATGTGTTGACCAAGCTTGGCGGAGATAATCTGGTTTCCGGCATGCTCGGGGGAGCCAACATTATCACGCATATTACGGGTGATAATGAAATATCAAACACCACAGCAATTGCGCTGGGCGGTGCCAATATCCTCACCAAAAAGGGAAGAGGTGATGCTGTTGCGCTGATGGGCGGTGGCGCAAATGTTCTGACTCACATTGGTCATGGAAGTACGACGGGGGTGATGTTGGGGGGTGCCAATATCCTGACCAAAGTAGGCAATGGTGATACTACCGGTATTATGCTTGGGATGGGTAATGTGCTGACGCATGTTGGCGATGATCAGACATTAGGGGTCATGGGAGCAGCAGGTAACATCTTTACTAAAGTGGGAGATGGAACCGCAATTGCGGCCATGATTGGGGTCGGCAATATCTTTACCCATGTTGGCAAGGGGGATGCATGGGCGTTGATGGGGGGGCTGGGTAATATCTTTACCAAAGTCGGGGATGGTAAAGCGCTGGCACTGATGGTAGCCGAAGGCAATGTGTTTACCCACGTTGGGGATGGGATGAGCGTTGCCCTGATGCTGGCGGAAGGTAATGTTGCAACCAAAGTGGGTAATGGGACGACCTTGGCAGCAATGATCGGTGAGGCCAATGTGATGACCCATGTCGGTAATGGCTCAACCTTTGCCGCGATGATCGGGCAGGGCAATATCCTGACGAAAGCGGGCAATGATTTGGCGCTCGGTTTGATGGTTGGTGAAGCTAATATCTATTCGCATGTAGGTGATGGCACCAGCATTGGCTTGTTTGCCGGTGAGTTGAACGTGATGACCAGAGTAGGTGACGGGACAACGCTGGCGGCAATGTTTGGCGAAGCGAATATCATGACCCATTATGGCGACGGTTTAACTGGCGTACTGGCACTGGGTAAAGCCAATATTGTCACCAAAATGGGTAAGGGTTTTATGGGAGTGGTGGCAGCGGCCGAGGCTAACGTTGTTACTCATATGGGAGCATCAACGACGGCTGCCATGCTATTAGGTAAAGGCAATATTCTGACGAAAGTGGGTAGTGGGACGACGGTCGGCCTGCTTATTTCCGATGTGGGTAACATCATGACCCACATTGGTGATGGCACAACCGTTGGTTTCGCTAAAGGTAAAGCCAATATCATAACAAAAGTGGGAGAAGGTACAGGGATTAACGCCGTTTGGGGTGAGGCTAATATCCTGACTCATGTTGGTGATGGCGACCGTTACAATTTCGCGAAAGGCAAAGCGAATATCATTACCAAAGTGGGCGGAATGCGAGAAGTCACGGTAGTTCAGGGCGATGCTAACATTATCACCCACGTTGGTAACGGTGATGATTACACGGGAGCCTGGGGCAAAGCTAATGTCATTACTAAGGTAGGCGATGGGAATAATGTGGTACTTGCTAAAGCCGATGCCAACATTGTGACTCAAGTCGGTAACGGTGACAGCTTTAATGCGTTGTGGAGTAAAGGCAATATCGTCACCAAAGTGGGTGATGGTATGCAGGTTACCGCGGCAAAGGGTAAAGCCAATATCACCACTACGGTGGGGAATGGTTTAAGCGTGACGGCGACGCATGGCGATTTTAATGTCAATACCAAAGTGGGTGACGGAGTTTCAGTCAACGCGGTGTGGGGTGAATATAACGTCAATACCAAAGTTGGAAATGGTCTCAATGTTGCGATCATGAAAGGCAAAGGTAATGCCAATATTCATATTGGTGATGGCTTGGGGATCAATGCCTCTTATGCCCGCAATAATGTGGCGATTAAGGTGGGTAATGGTGATTTCTACAGTCTTTCTATTGCAGAGAGCAACACACAAAGTCGTCATCTCTCTTCTCTGTTTGAGAACATTAAACAAACTGTGTTCAATGTAGAGGGTAGCCAGGCGATTAATTATCTGATTCGTGGTGATGAGGCAAATACTTCTGGCGTTAATAAAGGCAGAGGGGCGATTAATTTAACCGAAGTTTCCGCCATTGATGGCTTCCAGATGGATAAAATTGATGAAGTGAGTTCGGATCTGGCTAACAACTTGAGTGGCGCAATAACCCCGGTAGAAACGCCTGATACTCAGGTTATTCAGGATGCCTTGCAGATTGGAGATAATGTTGGTTCAGCTCAGGATCAGGCATCACCACACGCTGATGCGGTTGTCAGACATGCGAAGCAGGATAAAGCCGCGCAAAATGCGTTAAGCGATAAAGAAAAAGCGGAGATGAACCATCATCGTTTGGAACAAGAAAAAGATAAACAGCTTAAAACGATTTCAAAATCACAAGGCCAACTAGAATCAACCAATCAGGCAGCACTGAATACCAATGGTCAAGTACAGCGTGATGCAATAAGTGAAGAGTCTAGGGGAGTCACGGAAGAACTATTCTCCCTGACTCAAGGTATGGGCGAGCTTAATAACTATGGGAATTATGATGGCAAATCAGGTGATGAGTGGCGTAATCGGTTTGCTGGTGGATATCTGGATAATATCCAGAATAAATTAAATGATGCCAAACTGACTGCACAGAAAAAATTAGCTGATGCACAGCAGCACTTTATTGATAAACGAGAAACAGTAATAACAGCCATTGAGAAATCAGAAGTAGGTTTCACGAAAAGCGCTGAGAATCTAGATAGTGCAGACGACGATATTGCAGACGCTGAGAAAAAAGCAGAGCAGAGAAAAGAAGAGGCATTATTACAGAAACAACGAGCCGATAAAGCGGTGAGTGACGCCAATACCGCGTATGACAAAGCGAAACAGCGTGGTGAAAGTGATAGTACAGCGGCGGAAAATAAAACGACACAGGCGCGGAAGAATGCAAAAAGCGTGAAACAGGCTGATAATGCTAAACCGGATCGCTCTGGGGCAACGGGCAGCGGTTTGTCTGGGGAAGCTTATACACCGATTAAGGTGGAGAAATCGAAGAGTCATATCGATCCTGCATCAAAAGCTGAACCTGACGGTTGGATCAGTGAAGATCTGGCACTAACAGCAGAAGATTTGGCTGCTTTGAATAATGCGCAACAGGCAGTCAATCGGTTACAGCTTAATAAAGGGATTCGTTCAGGAAATACCAGTGCTTCGATCATGTCAATGTTTACCGAAACATCATCCGATGGCACGGTGAAATCAACCGTAAATGAATCCAGAGAATTAACCCGAAAAGCGCCGACGATTTCAGGTATTGATCTGCAAGGACTAGGGGGAAATAACCCTAGATCTCATTCTTCTGTACTTAAAAAATTAGAACTTATCTTACTGAAGAAGAAGGACAAACGGTTTATTGATTCGACTAAAAGACGCCTTGGTTCGATAAATACCGATTTGCCTAGTAAGGCGTTGGTGGCCGTGCGTGAGGCGTTTAACAGTACCGTCGAACGGCCCGATGAACAGCATGTATTGCAGCTTGAACAAGCACTGGCTCATTGGCAGCAGCATGATCCCAAGGAATTCGCTCAACGTAGTAAGCTGGTGAAAAGTTTACGTTTTGAGATGGGTGAGCTGGTTGCACACATTCAGGCCCAGAGAGCGGAGTCAGCCGGGATTTTGGGTATCACTGTGCCCCCTGAGCAGGTTGAGCAGTTTGGACAGCAGGTATCGTTCGATGGGCTTGGCCGTGTGGTGGGCCTGAAAGGCGATATTGCGCAAAGCGAAATTAATCGTCTCATTGATGTACAAATTAAGCCATTAACCCAGATTAACTCCGCTGCGGAGCGGGAAGCGCCTAAGACCGAAAGCGAAAGCCTTATCGTTTTCGTCAGCCGATTGCAACAGGAAGCGATTCCAGAAGGTAAGCCGCTGATTGAACGCGCCAGAGAACTTTGGCTTACCGGGCAAGTAACACATCAGAAAACCAAAGAATTATTTAAGGATGCTGTTGCCCAGTTGCAAGCACATCCTGAATTGCACACGCTGGCTCAACAGCTATTGACTGATGCCAACAAAGAGAAGGCCACTGGACAATATATTGATAACCTGTTTGGCCGCCATTTTGATTCTGAACTGGCTTATGAGCTGGTGAAAACAGCTTCACCGGAGGCGAAAAATACCGCTGAACGAACAGGTAACTTCTTGGTGGAAGATTTTGGGCGGTGGATAGGTGATATTTACCCTGAAGGCGAGAAACGTAACGAGGCAATTGATAAAAAGATGAAATCTTTTGCCGAGGCTATTGATAAGGATTTTCGCCCTTGGTTCAGCCGGGTGCCTGAGGTGACGACATTCTTGGACGATCCGACTTTTGCTAATTTCAAGACCATGATGACCCAGGTTGATGATGGTTTTTCTGTGATTAAAGTGCCATTTCTGGCAGTAAAAATGGCGACCACACCGGGAATGGGGATGGATGTTGCTGACTGGAAGAGAAAAGGGGATTCTTTCTATCTGAACGTGATCACCAAAGCTCGTTCAACCAGTACTGAACTGACTACCGGGACGAATGCGGAGGATGTTAAGTACAAAGTAAAAATTACGGAAAAGCAGACCAATGATTATGGCACGGCGTTGCCCTACCAACCTGCGAATAATAAACATGACGACTTTTTGTATGGCAGAAAGGTCGCGGCAGGTCGAATCTTGACCCCTGGACGGGAAACTGCATTTGAGAGTAATGCATTGGCACAAGGCCAGTCTGTGGTAACTGGCGCATCTGGTTCGACCAATATCATGGTTCACCTCAATGACTATATTGCCAGCAAGCAACCCAACTTCCCAACCGGGCAGAGCTATCTCAATACGCTGGCATTTTTGGTATTTGATGGGGGTCACTCTGTCAACGAAAGTCTGGTGGTTTATCAGGCACTACAAGCAACTGATGAGGGAAAACGTAAGCAGATACTGAACAGCTACACGGCTAATTATCAGGATCTGGCAGAGATTGCTGGGGAATCGGGTAAGGTGTGGGTCAATCAGGCGCTGGATAACGCGTTTAAAGAAACTCAAGAGTTTTATCAGAAGTATGCGGTGGTAAAACCACAAAGCCGCCCTGCGGTGGAAGAGTTAGAGGGATTATCTGGCAAAAATAAAGGGGTAGAGCCGACTATTATCGACGATAGTCACCTGAAAAAGCCCGTTGATGGTTGGCAAACGGTGGACGTGGTGCCACAGACTGATGGTCGTGAAACCCGCTTTGATGGTCAGATTATTCTTCAGATGGAAGATGAGCCGATAGCCGCCAGAGCCGCCGCTAATCTGGCGGGTAAACACCCAGATTCCAGCGTGGTTATTCAACTCGACGCCAGCGGTAAATATCGTGTGGTTTATGGTGATCTGTCTAAATTATCAAATAAATTACGTTGGCAGGTGGTCGGTCATGGTCGTGATACGTCAGAGCAAAATAACATTCGTCTGAGTGGTTACAGCGCTGATGAATTGGCGACGAAATTAAAGCAGTTTTATCAGGCGGCTAAGCTGGGCGAACAAGCCATCAGCAAACCCGATCATATCAGTCTGGTGGGTTGTTCACTGATGAGTGATGATAAACGGGATGGCTTTGCGCGTCGCTTTATTACTGAGTTGGATAAACAAGGTATTCGCAGTGATGTGTCAGCCCGTAGTAGCGAAGTCGCGGTTGACGCAACAGGCCGTAAATTTACCCGTGACGAAAATAACCAATGGGTTAACAACTCGCCTGATAACAAAATTGTATTGAGTTTGAATGCTGAGAATAAACTGATAACGCATACCGAACAGGTTCGTCGTGGTATTGCTGAAAGCGATATCGACTTCTCTAAAGTCGGGTACACGGAGGCTGATTTGGTTACTAAAGGGGAAATTGCAGATAACACAGAAATTTTCATGGAGCCGCAAAAGCGTGAAAAGGTTAACGCCAGCGATAACTCGCCTCATCAGCTCAGTTACGCCGGTAATATCCAGGTGGATGTCGGTGAAGGCGAGTTTACGGCGCTGAATTGGGGAACCTCGAACGTCGGTATTAAAGTGGGAACCGGTGGTTTTAAATCGCTGGCTTTCGGTGACAACAATGTGATGGTTCACATTGGTCATGGTGATAGCAAACATAGTTTTGATATAGGCGGCTATCAGGCGCTTGAAGGGGCGCAGATGTTTATCGGTAACCGTAATGTCAGTTTCAACCAGGGTCGCAGTAATGACCTGATTGTGATGATGGATAAATCCATCCCAACGCCGCCATTGGTCAATCCATTTGATGGTGCTGCCCGTATTGCTGACGTATTGAAAGGTATTGCCCGTTCCGGTGAAACGCAGGATTGGTTAGCGGCACAAGAGCAGCAGTGGACCATTGCCGGCGCGAAGAAGTTTGTGCGTGATATGTCTGGTTTAGACCAAACCAGTAGCGTGGATTACAAAACGCTGCTTGATTTGGACTCACAACATGAACGTAGCAGCCGTGGTTTGCAGAATGACGCCGAATCAGCCCTGAATAAGAAATTTAATCAGTGGTTAGGTGAAAATGGCAATAGCATTGAAATGGGCAAAATGAGTCGGGCAGATAAATTCCGTCGGGCTAATCAGACGCTGGCTTTCAACTTTGCTGTTGGCGGGCGGGGAGCGGATATTCAGGTTACGACCGGTAACTGGAACTTTACGTTCGGTGACAATATTCAGTCAATTTTGGATACCAACCTGGGGTCGCTGTTTGGTCTGATGACCCAGCAATACTCGGCAACGGGTATGGCAAAAACAACCTTTACTTACAACCCGCAGGACTTACCGCGTCAGCTTCAGAATAAGCTGCTTGGCCGATTATCGGAGGTGGGGGCGGATACCACTTTGGCGGATATTTTTGGTGTGGATTACACCGCGGATGGACGTATTGTTTCCCGCACGGGCAAGCCTGTTGATGGCGAGGCGATGCTAAAAGAGATGCTGGAAGTGATAAAGGAATTTGGCGGTGATCAACTGGCAGCCTTCACCAACCCGGAGAAATTGCTGGAGAGTTTGGCGGCCGGCATCAAAGCGGGAGAAGATGGGGTCAGGACATTTGCGGAAAGTCATGGTTTGAAAGAGAAAGCGCCGGATGAGAATCAGGAACAAGGCGCTGCGGTTAGCATCAACGGAAATAGCGCTCAAGCTAATAGCAACGCAGAACGTGCATTTGGCTTTAATTTGCCTAACCTGTTTGCAACGATGTTTAGCATAGATAAGCAAAAAGAGATGAAGTTGCTAGTGACTAACCTGAAAGAAAACCTGACAGCGGATCTGCTTAATATGAAGCAGAAAACCTTTGATTTCCTGCGTAATAGCGGTCATTTGCAAGGGGATGGCGATATCCATATCTCGTTGGGGAACTATAACTTCAACTGGGGCGGTGACGGTAAAGATCTTGGCGCTTATCTGGGTGATAACAACAACTTCTGGGGCGGTCGCGGTGATGATGTTTATTACTCACTAGGCACATCCAATATCTTTACGGGTGGTGAAGGCAATGATCTGGGCGTACTAATGGGGCGTGAGAACTGGATGTTTGGCGGAAATGGCGATGATACCGCCGTGGTAGCCGGACGGATTAACCATGTCTTTATGGGCGAAGGGAATGACCAGACGTTTGTCTTTGGCGAAGGCGGCCTGATTGATGTCGGTAATGGACAGGATTACGTCGTGACTTCCGGTAACTATAACCGGGTGGATACTGGGGCAGGTCAGGACTACGCGGTGACCATCGGCAATAACAACCGGGTTGATTTAGGTGAAGGTGATGACTTTGCCAGAGTGTTTGGTAATGACAACCGGGTCGACGGTTATTCCGGCAATGATACGATTAAGCTGATGGGCTACCATGCGGTGATTAATGGCGGAGAAGGTGATGATCACTTGATAGCCGCTGCGATTTCGAAGTTCAGCCAGTTTAACGGCGGTGATGGACAGGATTTGTTAGTGCTGGGCGGTTATCAGAACAGCTTCCAGGGTGGAGCCGGTGTCGATAGCTTTGTGGTCGGCGCAGAAGTGATTGATAACCGGGTTAACGATATCAACGCAGAAGATATGATCTTGTTTAATGGTGTTGACTGGAAAGACTTATGGTTCCAGCGCAGTGGATATGATTTGGTGCTGTCAGTGAACCGTCATACTCAGGCCGACACGGCTCAGGGGAAATTTGAATCGGTGGGTTCAGTCACCTTTAATGATTACTTTAATGGCAATCGCGCCAAATTGGTGGCTTTGATGAGTGATAAGGAGGCGTCAGGCGAACGTGAATTTACGGCACTGTCAGATAATGCCGTGGATTCATTGATTCAGGCAATGAGTAGTTTTTCCCCGACAGCGGGCGATAATGGTTTTATTGAAAGTCTGGACAGTAAGGCGAGCGTGGCTGTTGCCACGGCATGGACCGATGTCACTATTGGTAAGGGGAAATTTGCCTAATTAGTTCGCTGTAAATTAGCAAAATAATTGTCGTAGAAATAAAAATAGCTCACAGAAATGTGGGCTATTTTTTTTGTTTTTGCGGATATATGTAATGCTATTATTGCTGAGGTGGTGTTGGTTTATTTTGCTATATTTTCTTTAATAACATAATGATTAAAATAGATTCATTTCTTGTTTTTACATTGATGTTATCTTTGTGTTTGAAAATTTCTATGTAAATAAGTTTTTATTGAATGAAAACTATTATTTTTTTGTAAGGTGGATAAATGAGTAATAAGAATGATTTTAAAGCATTTTCTATTGGTAATAACGCTCATGTAGTCAGTCAAGAAAGATACGAAGAAAGTCAGAATTTACAAACTGGGTTTCCTCCAGAAAGTATTACTACTCATGTGTTAAATAAGGCATTACGACAATCATCAACAATAGCCTCTGTCGTGGCTAATTTTATGTCCACGCAGTGTGGAAAGGATGTTTTGGATAATGGTGATTTGGCAACACTTAATAAGACTTTTGCTGATTCATTAGAGTGTCACGCGAACAAAAAATTCCCCGGTAGTTTATCTCATAATGGTTATCAACAACTGCCGGGTGGATTAATACTTCAATGGGGAAGACATAATTTTACGCCATTAGCGATAAACAAAGTTATTTTACCAACACCGTTTAAGCATGGTTGTCTGAAGGTTTTTATGTCACCTGTTGGTGATTGGATATTTCCGATGTCAGCAGCACCTAACGGGACATTGAATACTTTTAACTCCTGGGTTGCTGCGCGAACGGTTAACGCTTATGGAAGTGAAATTAAGTTATCTGCTAATGATACTTATGTATATGGAGATTATTTCGCAATCGGTTATTAATTAATAATTGAAAAATAAAAATAAGCCGAATTTATTTCGGCTTTATTTGTTTTATTTTAAAATACATTATGTGAATTGATTTTGGCTATATTACAGTGACAGAAAGTAGATAAAATGGTCTCCGATATATTTTCAATGGAATGATAAGTAAATATATCTGGAAAATAGGTAAAACAAATCGTTATAATTGTCCCTGATGTAATCAAATGAGATATGGCAGTGATTGAAATCTATAGTGACGAATATTGGATGCAGCAGGCGATAGAACGAGCAATGAAAGCGCAAGAGCAGGGGGAAATACCTGTTGGTGCTCTATTGGTTGCTGATAATAAAATCATCTCGGAAGGTTGGAATCAGTCTATTATCGCGCATGATCCTACCGCTCATGCTGAAATTATTGCGTTACGCAAAGGGGGAGAGCAGTTACAAAATTATCGTTTGATAAATACCACCTTATACGTCACGCTTGAGCCTTGCACTATGTGCGCTGGTGCTATAATACATAGCCGAATACAGCGGCTGGTTTATGGCGCCAGTGATATGAAAACTGGCGCCGTAGGTTCTTTGGTTGATATATTGCGCCATCCTGGCATGAATCATCAAATTGATATTACCAGTGGCGTGCTTGCTGAGGAATGTTCGACGATGTTGAGTGCTTTTTTCAAACAACGTCGGCTGCAACATAAGGCATTAAAAGCCGCCAGAAAACAGCAGGAAGAAAATCAAGATTCACTCTTTTAGTACCCATATATGGTATTCGCCGTTTATCATCTCTGCGCCTTCCAGAATTTTTTCAAAGCCGGGGAACTTGTTATTCCATTCACCGAGTTGGCGAATATATTGTAACCGTGGGGCATGTTCATCACCAAAACGTTCTCCCGGTAGGATTATGGGTATACCTGGTGGATAAGGAATGACACTTACAGCAGATATGCGCCCTGCTAGTTTATTAAGTGGTATATGTTCAGTGCGGCCTCCCATATGATCAAGGTGTGCTTGTCGGGGGAGTTTCACTATCTCAGGTAATTGGCTAAATGATTTCTTTTGCTCAATATCTATTTCATATTCTTTTATATACCCGAATATTTTATCCGAAATATCTTTGAGCCCCATATTTTCATAATATTCAGGGTATTGCTTCGCGAGTTTTGGCAAACATTGTTTAAGTGAAGTATTAGCGTCATAGTGTTTCTTGAAATTCAACAATACATTGATCAATGTTCCCCATTTACCTTTGGTGACGCCAATAGAAAACAGGCAAAGAACGATAAAATCGGTGGTACGTGCCGGCACAATATCATGCTGACTGAGATAAGCGGAAAGAATTTCGGCTGGAATGCCATTTTCCAGCAATTCATCATTATCATTCATTCCTGGGCATAAAATACCGACTTTTGTTGGATCTAGCAGGCACCATTCTTCTGATAGATTGGTAAATCCATGCCATTTGTCTCCCTCTTTTAATACCCAACAGGCAGGATCTGTTGCCAATTGTTCTCTGTTTGCCTCATGGAAGGGAATTAATTTACCGCTATCTGCGCTGATAATCTCTCTGGCATTCCAGGGTAAGAAGAACCAATCATCTTTTTGTTTAAATTGATGATGGGTTTTTGCTAATGTCAGACGGAAGTCTACGGCTTCATTAATCGCGTTTTGTATCAGTCTTTGCCCCTGCGGGCCATCCATCATGGCCGCTCCAATTTCATTAGTGGCGATAAGCGAATATAGCGGTGAGGTTGTGGAGTGCATCATATAAGACTCGTTGAAACGGGAATGTTCAACGGGTTTTTTACCATTGCGGATATGGATATAGGATGATTGTGATAGCGCTGCCAACATCTTATGCGTGGATTGAGTGGCAAATATTGTCGGGCCATTATTGTCAAAATCATTTGGGTCATCACGCATTGAGTAACGATGTTTATACATAGGATTAAAACGCGCATAAGCAAACCAGGCCTCATCAAAATGAATTTGATCAACACTTTTTGCTAGTAAATCTTGGGCTTGTTCTGCGTGATAACATATTCCATCATAAGTACAGTTGGTGATGACCGCATAAACAGGCTTATTGTCTATCGCGATCGCTTTTAATGGGTGTTGATCAATGAGTTGTTGGATATATTCTGGTTGAAATTGATCTCTGGGAATGGGGCCAATAATACCATAGCGGTTGCGTTGAGGAATAAGATATACGGGCAAAGCGCCAGTCATGATTAAACCTTGTCCAATAGATTTATGGCAATTGCGATCGCATATAACAATCTCTTTCTCACCAATAATGGCACCCATGATAATACGGTTAGAACCCGAAGTGCCGTTAAGAACGCAATAGCTTTGATGGGCACCAAAAATCGTTGCGGCATATTCTTCTGATTCTTTAATTGCACCTGTATGATCTAGCAGTGATCCAAGTATTTTTCTTTCTATGCCAATATCACTTCGGAATAAATTTTCCCCAAAGAAATTAATTAATTCTCTTCCTACCGCTGTCTTAGTCAGTGCAACACCGCCTTGATGCCCAGGAGCAGTCCAGGAATATTCTGGTGATTCTTGGGTGTATTGAAGTAATGCACGAGTGAAAGGCGGTAATAATTGAGCATAATATTTCTTAATTAGCGAACTGGCGCGAGAGGCGATAAATCCAGCCGTGTCTTCAAGCATCCAGACGAATTCATTTGCCAATCCCATGACTTCAAGTGTCAGTGTGTCGATGCTGGAATATTCCGCGGTCAACAATACCGGAATGGTTGTATTGTGTCTGCGTATTTCTTTCAGTAATTCTAAGACTTGTTTATGAGATTCATAGTTATTATCTCCTGAAGTCCAATCAACAAAAATACAGCATAGTGAGGAGTCAGAAGAAACGGTAGCGATGCCATCTTGGAATGTAGCAGCCAGAATAACAGCGAAATTGTTCTTTTTTAATGCTTCTATTAACTCTGTAAAAGCACGACCATTCGCTGTCGTCGGGCTAAATACATGGCTGCTGACGACCATAATTTTGTTTTGTTCGTTAATGTCTAAATTAATCATGATTTATCCTTTGAGAGAGATAGTGTCCTGACGAATTTAGTATGGTTAGCTGAATTAGCTGTCAAACATAATATAACTGAGGATATATAATGGCTGTAATTGACTCCTTAGGGCCTTATATTTGTTTACTTTTATTTTGGTTGGTTTTCTTGGGGAATTAATTTTTTCCGGTTTTCTTTGGCCTGTAAATATCCGACTAAACTAAGCTGATAACGGCGAATATTTTCAATATAGCGATAAGCTTCATGTCCACGGGCATAGCCATAGGTGGTATTTGTATAATATTTTTTCTGGCTTAATAGTGGAATCCGTTTTTTGACATCGAGCCAGCTATCGGGATTTCCTTTCTGTGATGCCGTCAGTTTGCGGGCATCTAACATATGTCCATAACCCATATTGTAAGCTGCCAGTGCAAACCAGATGCGCTCATCTTTAGGGATATTTTCAGGTAGTCGTTTCATTAGATTTTGCAGATAGATAGCCCCTCCCTTAATACTTTCCTCTGGATCAAGGCGATCAACGACGCCTAACCCTTTAGCCGTCTGGCTGGTTAACATCATCAGGCCACGTACACCCGTGGGTGAGGTTGCCTGTGGGTCCCAATGAGACTCTTGCCAGGCAATGGCAGCGAGGAGTTGCCAACTGATATCACCGGAATATTTTTCAAATAGTGGCCGATAGGTAGGCAGAATATTATCGATGGCACTTAGAAAAGAGAGTGTATCGAAATAATCAAATGAGTGGACGTGACCAAAGTATTTCTCCTCCAATCGTGGCATGACATTTTTTTCCGTTAGCTGGCTGAAAAAATCCAGCATGGCAGCGTAAAGGCTGTAGTCGTCAATGCGTTTTAAATACCATGTCAGTGGGTTATCTTCACTCACATCAAAAGCGACGGCCAAATTAGGGTGAGTACGTTGTTGCAACGCGACATTAATCGAGTCACCTAACGTATAATCCAGTTTACCTTCTGATACCTGTTCCAGTAGTTCACGAGTGTTATATTGCTGTGTCTCTTTCCATTCGAGCTCAGGGAAGGAACTCGCTTTCATTTCTTTCAATGTGCTGACATGAGCAGAACCAGAAGCGACCAGTAGTTTACCTTTTAAGTCTTTAAAAGAGCGGGGGCGTGGAGTTCCTTTGCGATAAATCAGTTGTTGGGATACAGAATAGTAGGCTGGACCTGTGCGGGTTTGATCCAGCCTTTCTTGATGATAAGTCAGGCCGGCGGCCAGAAAATCAGCTTCACCCTTTTCCAGGTCATCAAATAACTGATTGATATTTGTTCTAAATTTGATTTCTAATTTGACGCCAAGGTAATTAGCAAAGCGTTGTACCAGTTCGTAATCAAATCCATTTAGTTCTTTCTTACCGGTAAGATGGATCAGAGGTGAGCTAATGGTGCTGATCCGTAGCTCTCCTCTGGTAATGATCCTGTTAATCTGCTCCTGCTGTTTATTCGGCCAACTGATGTTCAGACTAATGATGGCGGCAGAAAAAAGAGCGATAACAATGATAACGAAATAATTTATTTTTATATTATTCAAATGGTTATCTCTGTATAACGCAGTGTGGTGCTATGTGGAAACGCGCTATATTGTTATGGTTAAATTTCCAGTGATTGAGCATTTTGCGGAACAAAAACGGGCTGTGCAACCTAATTGATACTATTTGCATGATTTGGCGATAGGATAATTGGCTGTAATAATCGTCACGCAAACGGTTTCGTCATGGGTTACAATCCTCTATAATGGCCTCATTTCCCCTTAGGCATCTATTAAGCTTTGCTTCTAAGATGAGAGAATTGATTACTATGAAAATTCTACGTGGTTCACCTGCTTTATCTGCATTTCGTATCACTAAACTCCTTTCTGTGTGCCAAGAACAGCAACTTCCGGTCAATGATATTTATGCGGAATATGTTCATTTTGCAGAGATTAATGCATCTTTGAGTGATGTTGATTCAGCAAAGTTACAACAATTACTAAAATATGGACCTTCGCTGGCTGAACATGAACCCCAAGGTACATTGCTGTTAGTCACACCCCGTCCGGGAACGATTTCCCCTTGGTCTTCCAAAGCAACCGATATTGCTCACAATTGTGGCCTGTCCCAGGTTGTGCGTCTGGAGCGTGGCCTGGCTTATTATATCCAGAGCGATGAAATGAGTGGTGCACAGTGGCAAATATTGTCATCACTGCTGCATGATCGGATGATGGAAACGGTCTTTACTCAATTGGAACAGGCGGAGAAATTATTTTCTCGTCAGCAACCCGTTCCGTTAAAACGTATTGATATTCTGCAAGCAGGACGCAGTGCGTTAGAAACTGCCAATATTGAACTTGGATTGGCGTTGGCCCCGGATGAAATTGATTATCTGATGGAGGCTTTCCAGAAATTAGGGCGCAATCCAACAGATGTTGAACTTTATATGTTTGCTCAGGCTAACTCAGAACATTGCCGTCATAAAATCTTTAATGCTGATTGGATTATTGATGGTCAGACGCAGCCAAAATCGCTGTTCAAAATGATTAAAAACACCTATGAGCAGACACCTGATTATGTCCTGTCAGCCTATAAAGATAATGCCGCTGTGATGGAGGGATCTTCTGTTGGCCGTTTCTTTGCCCGTGCGGAAAATGGTTCATATGATTACCATCAGGAGCAGGCTCATATTCTGATGAAAGTGGAAACGCATAATCACCCGACAGCAATTTCTCCTTGGCCGGGCGCATCGACAGGTTCGGGTGGTGAAATCCGCGACGAAGGGGCGACCGGTCGTGGGGCTAAGCCAAAAGCGGGTCTGGTGGGATTTTCGGTATCCAATTTGCGGATACCGGGTTTTGAACAGCCGTGGGAAGAGGATTTCGGTAAACCGGAGCGTATCGTTAGTGCTCTGGATATCATGATGGAAGGCCCTTTAGGGGGGGCGGCATTTAATAATGAATTTGGTCGTCCGGCTTTGTTGGGTTATTTCCGTACCTATGAAGAAAAAGTCAACAGTCATAACGGCAGCGAATTACGTGGTTATCACAAGCCCATCATGCTGGCAGGTGGGATCGGTAATATCCGAGATGAACATGTCAAAAAGGGTGAAATTTCTGTTGGCGCAAAACTGATTGTGCTTGGTGGCCCATCCATGAATATTGGCTTGGGGGGAGGGGCCGCATCTTCTATGGCATCGGGGCAATCCGATGCTGATCTGGATTTTGCTTCGGTACAACGCGATAACCCGGAAATGGAGCGCCGTTGTCAGGAGGTGATCGATCGCTGTTGGCAGTTAGGCGAAAACAACCCGATTCTGTTTATTCATGATGTGGGTGCTGGTGGGCTTTCCAATGCGATGCCTGAGCTAGTCAGTGATGGTGGTCGCGGTGGACGATTTGAGTTACGTAGAATTCTTAATGATGAGCCGGGAATGAGCCCGCTGGAAGTCTGGTGTAACGAATCACAAGAGCGTTACGTACTGGCTGTTGCGCCGGAACAACTTCCGCTGTTTGAGGCGATTTGTCGACGAGAGCGTGCACCTTACGCCATTATCGGTGAGGCAACAGAGGAACGTCATTTACTGCTTAATGATGAACACTTTGATAATCATCCAATCGATATGCCTTTGGATGTACTGCTAGGTAAAACGCCAAAAATGTTACGTAATGTCAGTACATTAAAAGCGAGGGGTGAAAGCCTTGAGCGTCGGGATATCGATCTGACAGAAGCTGTTAAACGCATTATGCATTTGCCGGCGGTGGCAGAAAAAACCTTCCTGATCACGATAGGCGATCGCTCTGTCACTGGTATGGTTGCTCGTGATCAAATGGTGGGTCCGTGGCAGATCCCTGTTGCGGACTGCGCTGTTACCACCGCCAGCCTTGATAGCTACTATGGCGAAGCGATGTCCATGGGTGAACGTGCGCCGATCGCTTTGCTGGATTTTGCTGCTTCTGCCCGAATGGCGGTCGGTGAAGCTCTGACCAATATCGCTTCTGCTTATATTCAGGACTTAAAGCGCATTAAACTTTCAGCTAACTGGATGTCTGCTGCGGGTCACCCTGGCGAGGATGCTGGTTTGTATGCGGCGGTTAAAGCGGTGGGTGAGGAGTTGTGCCCTGTGCTAGGGCTGACTATTCCGGTGGGTAAAGATTCCATGTCGATGAAAACCCGTTGGCATGACCAAGGTGAAGAGCGTGAGATGACGGCGCCTTTGTCACTGGTGATTACCGCTTTTGCCAGAGTGGAAGATGTCCGCCGTACAGTCACTCCTGAGCTTTCCACTGATGAAAATAATGCGTTGTTATTAATCGATCTGGGGCAAGGAAAGAACACGCTGGGCGGTACAGCATTGGCACAGGTTTACCGTCAACTGGGTAATAAAAACGCGGATGTACGTAGTGCTGAGCAATTGGCGGGTTTCTTCAATGCGATTCAGCAACTGATTTCGGAACAAAAATTACTGGCTTATCACGACCGCTCCGATGGTGGTTTACTGGTAACGTTGGCTGAAATGGCTTTTGCCGGCCATTGTGGCATTGAAGCTGATATCAGTGTATTTGATGAAGATATTCTGGCGGCGCTCTTTACGGAAGAGTTGGGTGCTGTGGTTCAGATTCGAGCATCGGATAGAGGATTTGTTGAAAGCGTTTTGGCAGAACATGGTCTGGCCGATTGCGTACATTATCTGGGTAAAGCCAAAGCAGGTGATGATTTTGTTATCTTTAGCGGCAACACTGAAGTCTATCGCCAGAATCGCAGTACCTTGCGCTTATGGTGGGCAGAAACCACATGGCAAATGCAGCGTCTGCGCGATAACCCGGAATGTGCAGATCAGGAACATCAGGCTAAACAGGATAATCAGGACCCTGGACTGAATGTAAAACTGACGTTTGATGTTTCAGAAGATATTGCAGCGCCTTACATTTTGCAGCAGGTAAGGCCGAAGGTGGCTGTACTGCGTGAACAGGGCGTTAACTCCCATGTTGAAATGGCTGCGGCGTTCCACCGAGCAGGTTTCGAGGCGATTGATGTTCATATGAGTGATTTGTTGTCTGGACGTATTGGATTGAGCCAATTCCAGACACTGGTTGCCTGTGGTGGCTTCTCGTATGGTGACGTGTTGGGGGCGGGTGAAGGTTGGGCGAAATCAATACTGTTCAATGAGCGTGTTCGTGATGAATTTGCCGCTTTCTTTGCACAACCTGATACATTGGCGCTTGGTGTTTGTAATGGTTGTCAGATGATGTCTAACTTGAGGGAGTTGATCCCGGGTGCAGAACATTGGCCGCGTTTTGTACGTAACCGTTCAGAGCGCTTTGAAGCACGATTCAGTTTGGTGGAAGTGGCTGACAGTCCGTCACTGTTCTTGCAAGATATGGTCGATTCTCGTATACCGATTGCGGTTTCTCATGGGGAAGGGCAAGTGGAATTCCGAGATAGACAGCATCTTGAGATGCTTGAAAGCAGCCAGTTAGTGGCGCTGCGTTATGTGAATAACTATGGTCAGGTTACGGAAAACTATCCGGCTAACCCAAATGGTTCAGTGAATGGCATTACCGCAGTTACCAGCCTTGATGGCCGGGCAACTGTTATGATGCCTCATCCAGAAAGGGTATCCCGCACGGTGAATAACTCGTGGCATCCAGAGGAGTGGAGCGAAGATGGCCCGTGGATGCGAATTTTCCGTAATGCTCGTAAGCAGTTAGGGTAAGCATCCCAGTGTATAAATTGTGTCAGCCGGTTTTTCCGGCTGACAGTGTTCGTTGGCTTCATTGAGATTTTTCATTCCGTAACTGACGAGAAATCATAATTGAAGCCATTTTTTTATTTATTCCAATTCATTTTGAAACTGTATTTGATTAGTCAAAAAATATTCATTAAATAGAACATACGAAGCATCATAGTCCAATAAATTTCCTATTGGAGGTGATAACTGGATTAATTGACTACATTTTCTAACTTAAAAAAACGAGTCTGAACCTACATGCTTTTGAATTGACTGCTCTTAAACCTATTTAAGGTATATATGCAAAAATAGGACTGTAAGAAATAAAACTCAGTCTATTTTAAACATTGTATTACCATCCTAGGTAATAATCATCAGCCAACCAATGTGGTCTTTTTAAATTAAACCACTCCTGTAAAAGATTTTCCGTCACACAAAACGCTCCTTCTGTCCATCCTTGCTGACTTGAATAAGCTTCTCCAATAATATGAATTGATTCATCGCATATAGGGCGGCGCATATAGGGCATTACTTCATTAACATGGATTCCTGCATGCCAGGCATGATAGCCACCGCCATAAGGATCTTGAGACCAATCTTTAATTCGTGCAATATACGGGGGTGGAATCTTTATACCATGTAGTTCTTCTACTTGGCTTATAGCTTCATCAACTAAGTTTTTAGAAGCTTCATTACCTGGCACGGATATTTGCTCAATTTTTTCTTTCGATACCAATTTAGTAGAATGTGGTTTAAACTTTTGCAGATATTTGTTATCAGGATTTATATCATCAAATTTAAAACTTTGATGATATTTCTGCTGTAGGAGGGGGGTCCAGAAGGTAACTGTACGCATATCGTTATAACTGCCTAAGAACAATGAGTGTGAGTTTTTAGGATCAGTGCCGAAATAATAGCACTGACGTATAGGTAGATCTGTAATTGATTCTCCTGCCGTTGCTCCGAAATCTTTTATCCACCACGGATATTCAAATCCCATTAATAGTTTAAAAGAAGGTTCACTAAATACTGAGTCTATATTGCTTTGTAGTTTATTTTCTTTTGTTTTATCGAAGAAAAAATTCTCCTGATCTAAAAGTTTTAAAGACCATCTTGGCATAGCTAAAATTATCTTGTCAGTATAGACTGTCCAGTAATATTTTCCCTTTTTATTCCAAAAATTAAGAGCATAATTCCTCTTTCCATTTGAATCTTTCTTAAAAGTTACAAGTTGATTTTTCATCCATAACTGAGAGCCTTTAGTTTCATTATAGTTCTTCGCTAACGCATAGGCGAGTTGATCATATCCATTTTCTATGGTTCTGTATTCAACGTTATCTGATGAAAAATCGCCAACCATGTAAGGCATTGCTTCTGCGGCATTCCAATTTATTGTATTTGAGAAATATCCGCCACAATCAGCTAAGAAAGAGTAGCCTTCCTGCCCAATTCGATCTTTTATTAAGTTCCAAAATCCAATTTCTCGGACTTTCATTCCATTATAAGGGCTATTCTTTTTATAGTAAGATAAATTAATTTTTATATCATCCCATTGGCGAGATCTTATCTTGAACTCATAAGTATATTTATTTATTATTTTCACTGAGTCTCCATATTTTTCAATAAACCATGGATCATCTGTTAGGACATCATAAATTATCTTGTTAAATAATTGATTGGGGCTATAACCTTCTTCATCTTTATTGAGATAATAGTGCGTTTTGAATTCTTGGTTATTGTCTTGTGCAATATCCCATGCATTACCTTTAAAGCGTTGTTTACGAAAATAATAGAAATGGTTGTTGGGATTGCCTAATGGGAATGATTTATAATTTAGTAGAAAAATATCTTCGATCAGAGTAGTTGTAATTTTTTGAGAAGTCATGTAGCGCATGCCACCTAATTCTCCAATGATATCTGTCCCTGGTAATTTAATAGAAAGTAGACGACCACCAATACGATCATCCAAATCGAAGATATGAACTGAAGAGGGAGAGTGAATATTATCTGAGAATTCACCTGTCAATAAACGATATCCAGCATATAAGCCAGATACACCGGCTCCTATTATAGCGACATCAATAGATAGTCCATCTTGGCTGTCATCTTTATATGAAATTTGATCCATTTCAATTCTTGAATTAGTCATGTTGGTTTCCTTTTTATATATTAATATTAGATTTTAAATGGAGTTACGTCATAAAATGTATGGCCATTAATAGCTAATTGGGCACATATCTTGCCAAGTAATGGCGTGAATTTAGCACCCCATCCAGAGGTATAAATGACAATATTTGAATGACCTGGTAACGAATCTAAATAGAAAGGTTTGTCATCCTTTGGCATTGCTAACATGCATGTAGATGTAAATTTGGGTTCTGGGTCAAGATATTTCATATGGTTATTAACCCACTGGTTTGTACCTTCAAAATCACTTTTTGTTGGCGGTATTCGTTGCTCTGGACTGTCATAAATTCTGAATGGATAATCTGGCGCTACTCTAATGTAGCTTGGGTTTTTCCAAGGCGCCTCAGGGAACCCATAATATAAGTTACTATTTTTAGCATTAGGTTTCTGGAATGCAAACCATGTTGGATAGTTTATTCCGGGATTTTTTTTACGAAAATATGCAGAAACCATATCCCAGATTTCTAAATTAAGTGTAGTACCCAAAGGCGAGATTAATTTATTGGTATATGGACCAACGGCCATAACGATTTTTTTGCTGTGATATATTTCTTTATTTGTCGTTACAATTACTTCATTACAGCCATCTGATTCAATTTTTGTTACTGAATTGTAATCTTTAAAATGTACTCCATTATTGTGAGAAATATTATAGAGGGTTCTTAAAGTTGCAGGTAAATTAATAATACCACCGTTGGATTGGAAAAATCCGACATAATCATCAGGTATATTTTTAAATTGATACCAAGCTTCAATTTCTTTTGCGGTTAAATATTGATAAGGAATACCCATTCTTTTCATTGTATTAATGGCAGAATTAACTCCTCCTTCGGTTGTTGGGATTGTTGGATCTCCAAACCAAAGGCTACCAACATATGAAATAAGTCTAGTTACTGTTTGTTTTTGGAGTCGTTCCCATTCTGGGACAGAATCAATAACCAATTGGGTCATAAAGTCATTATTGTATTGAAAGCGGAACTGACGGGAAGCTTCTGCGCTACTAGATAATTGATTAAAGAATGAAGATTGCTCTAGGACGAGAACATCTTTTCCGTTTAATGCAGTGTGTCCTCCAAAAAAGGATGTTGCATTATATGCTGTGGAAAGGCCAATCAATCCACCACCAATAACGATTAACTCATATATTTTAGCCATAAACGTACCTTTATTGTAGTGTATACTTTGTAAAATATAGAATATTTACTGCCTATCCTGATGGGAATAACTGGTACAGGCAGTTTGAATACGAGATAACTTAATTTAGCTGTTTGATAGCTAACTAATATAAATATACAATCTTTTAGGACTATATATTAATATTCTTTTTTCCAAATTAATAAACTTCGTAGTTTTGTCCGGTTTGAGCTCCATCGACACTTTTTCTAAAAGCAAGTGCTACACGGCTAGCAGGGACAGCATTAAAGCCTGGGAAAAATGCACCGTATTTATCCAATGATTCCTGTAAGACATTAGGGCTAACGCTATTTATGCGAATTCCCCTTGGCATTTCAATTGCTGAACATTTTACAAATGCCTTGACACCACCATTTGCCATAGCTGCTGATGCCCCTTGTCGGATAGGGTCATCCATTATAATTCCGGTTGTTAAAGTAAAACTTCCACCATCGTTAATATAGTCCATTCCTAACAGTACTAAGTTAATTTGGCCTTTAAGTTTACTGTTTATTCCTATTTCGTTTAACTCTGGAGTTAATTCTGAAACTGATCCAAAATGTGCGCTACCTGTTGCACTGACTACAGCATCAACTTTTCCAATTCTCTCATACATGCTCTTAATACTATCAACGGAAGTGATATCAACTACAGCATCTAAGCCATTTCTTCCGGCACGAATGACTTCGTGATTTTGTTTTAATTCTTCCGAGATTGCTTTTCCTATTGTACCGCTTGCTCCAATAACAATAACTTTCATTTCTGTTTACCTTTTCATAATTAATAAAATTTTCTTAACTATATTGTCGCATAATGAATATTACTTTTAACTCTATATAGGTGGGAACTCTCTAATAATGCTAGAGTATAAAATGAAATTTACAACTCCAATAGTTGAATTAAACAACAGTGCGGGGTGGTATTGTGCAAAATAAGAACAAATTGGGTGTTTTTAATACTTATTTGGGGTGTTTTTAAGGAATTTTTAAGATATTTTTAAATAGTATTCATAAAAATATAGTCTAAGTTGAATGTACATTATATATTTTTGTGGTTGTTTTATCTAAAAAATGTCAAAAAACGGTATTTTTTCTTACTAATTTAAGTTTGAATATATTTTTTACAGAATACCCAAAACACTCTGTCAGAAATTTATAATAGCCAAAGTAGTAGAGCGAAGATGGCCCGTGGATGCGAATTTTCCGTAATGCTCGTAAGCAGTTAGGGTAGTGCTGCAATCTAATAAACAAGAATTGTTAAATTAAACAGTTGAAGGATACTTTCAATTGATACAACAAGGGGGAGCAAAAATTGCTCTCCCTTTTGGCTAATGGAATGTCAGAAGTTCAGTCTCTACGCAGGCAATATTGGATCAGTGCTTGGCGTAAACTCTGTCGTGTATTTAGGAACAGTGTAGCAATTACGGTATGGTTAGCTTCATCTATTTTGTAGATTGCTCGCAGTTGCAATTTGGTATCCACATAGTCATGGTGGCTGGTTAACCCAATATCAGCCGTTTCCTCACATAGCGGAGCACTTTTAGGATATTTAAGAACACGAGTTTCAAAATTGTATAAAAAGGTTTCCAGAATCTCCCAAGATGCTTCTGCACCGATATGTCTGGTTAAATAGCTAAAGCGTTCATGAAGCTGGTTTTCAAATGTCTGGGTATATGCAATTTTATTTATGATCACCGTTTGCTAAGTTCCGTAAATTATTTCGTAGTTCACTAGATGACACAATTCGTCCAGATTTTATGTCTTTTTCAGCAAAAGACAGCAGGCGCAACAATGCCATTTGTTCTTGTTGCATTTCAAACTGAACCGGATCTTGAACCACATATAACGGCTTCCCGTTTTGGGTTACTGTGACTGGCTGCGATACATCCATAGAAGCCAATTCTTTTTTAAACGCGGAGACTGTCGTAATCCGCGAATTTGGGGTTTGATACATAAGTGTCCTCCGAGTAGAAACTCTGTTGCTTCTGTAATAATACATCATTTGCTGATAAAGGCCATATATGGGGTAAATATGGACTATTAATGAATTAGATGCCCAATTGCTCTATTGTCTCAATTACCCGACAAACATGTGTTATGGGTGTCTCAAAAAGGAGACATTTAATTATTTGATTTTAATCTATTTTTATTTTCATGATTTTAGATGTCTTTAATTGGCGACAAAAAATAAATTTTACTCATACCGGAAAAGAAACTGTTTGGTTGCAGAAACGTTACGTTTGATTTTTTCTAAAGTAAAAACAGCTAGTTATAATTAAAATTTTAATATTGGCATAGAATATGCATTAAGCTGACACAGTTGCTCATTCAGCTTCTTATGTCGGCCCACATTAGGTGGAGAAATGCCACATAAACTATCGATCGAATGATGCCAGAATAAGGTGCCTACCGTCCAACTCAGTGATATCGCTTTCGAGCCTTATCAAACATCGGGCGACACGTGGAGTGAGGCACCACCTATGTCTGACTGTAGATAAACAACAGGCATAAGTCCCCCTCACTGGCGGGATAGTAGCAAAAACTATTATCCCGTCGTCATCGCTCAGGTGTTTACCTGCCCTTTTGTACTGTTTGCGTCTTACACTGATTTTCAGTCACAGCAAAATTTATCAGCCGATGGGTTTTTCTATCAGCCCTTTGTCGGTTAGCATTGGTGTACTGACAGGTTACGAGATGATTTCCTTGAAAAAATGGCGTTTATTTCCGCGCTCATTGCGCCAATTAGTTGTCATGGCTTTCTGGCTGGTGTTATTGCCGTTGTTGGTTTTGGCTTATCAGGCTTATCAGAGTCTTGATCAACTCAGTGAGCAAGCGGCTGATATAAACCGTATCACGCTAGCGGATGCCCGCCGCAGTGAGGCTATGACAGGTATTGCGTTGGAGATGGAACGCAGTTACCGCCAGTATTGCGTGTTAGGGGATAAGACGCTGGAAAACCTCTACCAAAGGCAATATCAGCAATACCTTAAGATGCTGAAAGATCAGATGGTTATACTTGATGATCAACAGTATATTAAGACGCTTAACGATTTGCTGTCGCAGTTAACAAAAATCGCTTGTCTCAATAGTGAACCTACCCAACCTGCCGCTCAATTACTGGAACAATTCTCCAATGCTAATAGCCAAATGGTACAGGCTACCCGTGATGTTATTTTCAGCCGGGGAGAACAGTTACAGAAAGATATTGCTGAAAAAGGGCAATTTTTTGGCTGGCAGAGTCTTATTTTATTTCTACTGAGTGCGTTATTGGTCGCGTTATTTACTCGCATGATTATCGGGCCGGTTAAAGGGATTGAACGCATGATTAACCGATTGGGAGAAGGGCAATCATTGGGCGTTCGCATAGATTCTTTTCAGGGGCCGCGAGAACTCCGTTCTTTGGCGCAACGGATTATCTGGCTCAGTGAACGCTTGGCTTGGTTGGAATCACAGCGCCATGAGTTTTTACGTCATATTTCTCATGAACTGAAAACACCGCTGGCAAGTATGCGGGAAGGGACAGAATTACTGGCTGATGAAGTGGCAGGGCCATTAACGGCTGATCAGCAAGAAGTGGTTGCTATTCTTGATAATAGTAGTAAACATTTACAGCAATTGATCGAGCAATTACTGGATTATAACCGTAAATTGGCAGATGGCCCGACGGAGCAACAACAGGTTTCTCTGCGGGAAATTGTTAATGAGGTAGTTTTATCACACAGTTTACCCGCAAGATCGAAAAATATTCAGACGGAAATCCAGCTTGATGCTGATATTTTATGGGCAGAGCCTACACTATTAATGCGGGTTATTGATAATCTCTACTCTAATGCGGTGCACTATGGTGCCGAATCCGGTAACATCTGGGTTTCAAGTCGTCAGATTGGCAAATATGTTCAAATTAATGTTGCTAATACAGGTACGCCAATCCCTGAATCAGAACGCAGTATGATTTTTGAACCGTTCTATCAGGGAACACTCCAGCGTAAAGGTGCAGTGAAAGGCAGTGGTCTTGGGCTAAGTATTGCGCAGGATTGTATTAAGCGTATGGAGGGCGAACTGATATTGATTCAGAGCGAATTTGCTGACGTATGTTTTCGTATTAAATTGCCATTAGCTGCTGAGAATGAATAAATAATGCATAACAGGTCTACTTACCGTTTTGTACGAAAGACGGATCGGCAGAATATTGCAGTACAACTTGGGAAAAACGTATTGGTTGCCAGATTGTTATTACCACGAGTTTCAGTTTGGGGTTTTAGCATGATTCTGCTGATCTTCGTTGTTTTTTTATTGGCGGGTTGCGTTAAAAATCCGGTTAATAATAATTTAGCGACAGTGACTCAAATGGTAATACCAGAGCAACGGGTAACGGATTACCGTATTGCCGAGTGTGAGTTAATGTGGGATTTAGAGACGCCGCCATCGATTGAGAATGCGCTTTACTGGCTGCGACTGATGGATTGTTCAGATCGCTTGACATCAGCGAAAGCACGTAATATGGCGAAATACACGCTTCCGGTTACTTGGGATATGGCTTTTAAACAAAGTATCTTACTTAACAGTGCCGGGCCTACATTGTCTGAGCGTCGGAAGATGATTGAAAACTTCAACAAATACAGGTTGAAATTCCCAAATCCGTTGCGACCGTTATTACAGTTATGGCGTGAGCAGCAGGTTCAGCAAATTGCAGTGGCTGAGGAACGGGCAAAATTCCAAAAATTACAGGCAGATACGGATAATAAACTTGATCGTCTGCGTGAAAGTCGTGCACGGTTGGAATTTGAGCTACAGCAAACTTCTCGTAAACTGGAAAATCTGACAGATATTGAACGTCAGCTCTCTTCCCGTAAACAAAATCAGGGGAGTACTGGCTCAGGCAATTCGGATAAACATGTTGAAACGCCAGAGACGACGGCATTACCTAACAAAAATAGTACGCCAAACAGTACCTCTGAATCAGATAAAGGAGCAGCACCATGACAGCGCGTAAACCAGCCCATCTTCTTCTGGTTGATGATGATCCTGGTTTGTTGAAATTGTTGGGAATGCGTCTTACCAGTGAAGGCTTTCGTGTCACAACCGCAGAAAGTGGCGGTGAAGCGTTAAGATTGTTAACTAAAGAAAAAATCGATTTGGTGATCAGTGACCTGCGTATGGATGAAATGGATGGTATGGCACTGTTCGCTGAAATCCAGAAGCAACAACCGGGTATGCCGGTTATCATTCTGACGGCTCATGGATCAATTCCAGAGGCAGTTGCGGCCACTCAACAGGGTGTCTTTAGTTTTCTGACTAAACCCGTTGATCGGGATGCGCTTTATAAAGCGATTGATGGCGCATTGGCGTTATCCACGCCTGCCAGTGATGAACAGTGGCGGGAGCAGATAGTTACCCGCAGTCCTGCTATGTTGCGCTTGTTGGAGCAGGCGCGAATGGTTGCTCAATCTGATGTCAGTGTACTGATAAACGGTCAGAGTGGTACGGGGAAGGAAGTGCTAGCCCAGGCAATTCACCGCGCCAGTCCCCGGGCGAAAAAGCCATTTATCGCGATTAACTGTGGTGCTTTGCCGGAACAACTCCTTGAGTCAGAACTGTTTGGTCATGCTAAAGGCGCATTTACCGGTGCGGTCAGCAGCCGTGAAGGGTTATTCCTTGCTGCACAGGAGGGAACGCTGTTTCTTGATGAAATCGGTGATATGCCACTGGCTTTGCAGGTTAAATTATTGCGCGTATTGCAGGAACGTAAAATACGCCCGCTCGGAAGTAACCGTGATCTGGATATTGATGTACGGATTATCTCAGCGACTCACCGTGATTTACCGAAAGCTATGGCAAAAAATGAGTTTCGCGAAGATCTCTATTACCGCCTAAATGTGGTGAACTTGAAAATTCCAGCTTTGAATGGCCGGGTTGAAGATATTCCTTTATTGGCGAATCATCTGTTGCGTGAATCAGCGAAGCGTCATAAACCTTTTGTCCGTAGTTTTTCAGTTGATGCGATGAAATGCCTGATGGCGGCAAGTTGGCCTGGCAATGTGCGTCAGCTTGTTAATGTGATCGAACAGTGTGTTGCGCTGACTACTGCGCCGGTTATTAGTGAAGCCTTGGTTATGCAGGCCCTGGAAGGGGAAAATACAGCGTTACCTACTTTTGTAGAAGCCAGAAATCAGTTTGAACTGAATTATCTGCGTAAATTATTGCAAATGACCAAAGGTAATGTGACTCATGCGGCGCGTATGGCGGGGCGTAACCGGACTGAATTCTACAAATTACTGGCGCGCCATGAATTGGATGCGAATGATTTTAAAGAATAACTTTTCTGCTGCTCAGGAAGTTTTTACACTGGCATAAAAATTGGTGGCTTGGGAGAGCCAAATTGTATGAGCCGTACTCTTAATATTGCCCTTGCACAGCTTAATTGGATGATTGGTGACATTGAAGGCAACTGTGAACGTATGTTGCAGACAGTACAGGAACAACAGCACCAAGGTGCTGATTTAGTGATGTTTTCTGAACTGGCGATATCCGGTTATTCTCCAGAAGATCTCTTATTCCGGGCTGATTTTCATCAGCGTTGCCGTGAGCAATTAGCACGTTTACAGGCGTCCAGTTGCCAAACTGCTATTTTAGTTGGTCATCCTTGGGAGCAGGACGGGGAGATTTACAACGCACTTTCCTTATTCTGGCAAGGGGAGATCTTGGCCCGTTATTTCAAGCAACGGTTACCAAATTATGGTGTTTTCGATGAGAAACGCTATTTTAAAGCGGGCGATCAAAGCTGTGTTGTGCCATTTAAGGGCTACAATCTCGGCTTATTGATTTGTGAAGATTTATGGTTTGATGAGCCGATTGATGCCTTGAAACAGGCTGGTGCAGACTTAGTTCTTTCTATCAACGCTTCTCCATATAATCGTGAAAAACCTTATATCCGTTATGAGCTGATTAAAGAACATTGCCAACGTACAGATTTACCCATGATTTATCTTAATCAGGTTGGTGGTCAGGATGAGCTGATTTTCGATGGCTGCTCTAAAGTTTTTAATGCAAGTGGTGAAATGACTCATCGGTTAGCCGCATTTAATGAACAAATCCAACAATGCCGCTTTAATGAATTAGGGATTGAACCTATGGTTAATCCGGCACCCGAATTACCGCCATTGCAGCAGGTATATCAAGCATTAGTCCTTTCAGTACATGATTACGTTCGCAAAAATGGCTTTCAAGGCGTGTTGTTAGGCTTATCTGGGGGGATTGACTCTGGCTTAACGTTGGCAATTGCGGTTGATGCATTGGGTAAAGATCATGTTCAGGCCGTTATGATGCCATTCCGCTATACATCTGAAATGAGTATAGAAGATGCTAAAGAACAGGCTGATATGTTGGGTGTTGAGTTTAATGTGGTGTCGATCGAACCGGTATTTGATGCATTTATGGCACAATTTGAACCTCTGTTTGCCGGAACGGCCAAAGATACCACCGAAGAGAATTTACAGGCGCGTTGCCGTGCCGTTATTCTGATGGCGATGTCTAATAAACGCCATCGTCTTGTGCTGACGACCAGTAATAAGAGTGAATCAGCGGTGGGATATTCAACATTATATGGTGATATGGCGGGTGGTTTTAATGCGCTGAAAGATGTACCGAAAACATTGGTATTTGAATTAGCAAAATATCGTAATACCGTTTCGCCGGCGATACCTCAAAGAGTCATTGATCGTCCGCCATCGGCAGAATTGGCGCCTGGACAGCTTGATCAGGACAGTTTACCGCCTTATGACATTCTGGATGATATTCTGGAAGGTTATGTGGAACAGGATAAGTCGGTTGATGAGCTGGTGGCGGCAGGATTTGATGAACAAATTGTACGTAAAGTTGTTCGTTTGGTTGATATCAACGAATATAAACGTCGTCAGGCTCCGGTGGGGCCGCGTATTACGCCACGTAATTTTGGTAAAGACAGACGCTACCCGATTACCTCTGGTTTCGGCCGTAAAAACTGGTAACAACAGGAAAACTTCATGAAAAAGATTGATGCGATTATCAAACCTTTCAAACTAGATGATGTGCGTGAAGCTCTGGCGGAAGTGGGTATCACCGGAATGACGGTAACAGAGGTGAAAGGTTTTGGGCGCCAAAAAGGTCATACAGAGCTATATCGCGGTGCGGAATATATGGTGGATTTTCTGCCAAAAGTGAAAATAGAAATTGTCGTGCCAGATGATATTGTCGATACCTGTGTTGAAACCATTATGCAGACGGCACAGACCGGGAAAATCGGTGATGGTAAAATATTTGTATTCGATGTGGCGCGTGTTGTGCGTATCCGTACTGGTGAGCAGGACGAAGAGGCGATTTAACTTAATTTAAATTTTTTGGGGTGGTGACAGGTAGATAAAAAGGCCACCCTAATAATATAAAAATTAGATAAATATTTTAATCAGCCATAATCAGGAATGTGGTTAATTAAATAATCATTTGAAAATACAGTTATATACCCAATGGATTTCAAGATGGATCGCGACGGCAAGGGAGTGAATCCCCGGGAGCATAGATAACTATGTGACCGGGGTGAGAGAGTGCAGCCAACAAAGAGGCAATTTGAAAGATGACGGGTATAAATTAATTATTCTCAAGGTGGTCATATGCCATTTTGATAAAGAAATTTATCTTTTGCAAATCGCGCATCATATTAATGAGTGATAATATTTTCTTAATTATCGAATGTGTTTTAAATCAATTATCAATCACTGAATCTTAATGACTATTCTCGATTTGAATTTATTATGAGAATTTGAGGCTATCTTTAAAAAACCGATTAAAATTGTATTGTTGTGTCTTTTCTTTTTTACCGGATAAAGCAAGAGCCTCAATTATTTTATAAGTCATTTAAATTTATTATCTTTTTTAAGCTGAATATTCGTACCTGTCAATTTGGCTTCATAATGAGGAGGTACATATGACTGATTTTCATAGTGTTAACCTTCATTTGTCTCAAATCATGTATTGGCACTTTTCACCTGAAACAGGATCGCCGTTTTGGCTTGAAAAACGCAAGAGTGTTTTATTGTTTAGTGTTAAGTTGAAAATTTAAATCATTTTATGTAGACCAAAACATTCATAGTGAATAAATTGTTTATCAATTTCCATATCCAACCATATCCAATAACTGTTTAGCGACATATTGCATAAAGGGAACTGGACCACAGAAATAGAAATACATTCCTTCTGTTTTCTGTTTTCTGTTTTCTGCTTTTTGAAAGCGCTTTTAAGTACCGTGACGGCCAACTATGGCATAGCCAAAAGCGAAGTCCGTTTGAAAGTTGCCAAACTCCACTGTGGTGCCAATGTTGTATTTCATCATATTTTCTTATGACTTTATTGCTTGATTGATTAAAAAACATCATAATTGCTTCTTTTATGATCATTTCGTTTAGGGTATATTTCAGGCTGATAACTCAATTATAGGTAATAGTTGCTTATGGCTAATGATTTTAATGTGGAACGAACCGGGCTGGTTTTTACTCTCACGGCCGGTAATCTCCCTGTGAAAACTTTTGCTGTGGTTGAATTTACACTGAATGAAGCCTTGTCAACGCTATTCAGTTTGCAAGCCACACTAACCTGTGCCAATCCGGATATTGATTTTGCGGATATTCTGGATCAATACGCCACATTGACCGTTTATCGTGACGGGCAGCCTGAGCGTTATATCACCGGGATTGTGACTCATTTTGTGCAGGAAACAACGGGCCGTTATCGTAGTTGTTATTACCTGACTCTCCACCCTGCCTTGTGGCGTGCCGGATTGCGGGTTAACTCCCGAATTTTTCAGAATAAATCCGTCACCGATATTATTGATAGGCTATTGAAAGAAAATGGCGTTCGGCAATTCTCTTGTCTATTGCGTTATGAACATCCAGCACGGGAGTTTTGTGTTCAGTACGATGAGAGTGATCTGGCTTTTTTACAGCGTCTGTTAGCTGATGAAGGGATCTTTTATTACTATAACTTCAATCAGGATAAGGGCGAGCCGACAATGATTTTTGTCGACTCTTATGCCCAGAATGGCTCTCTTTCACTGCCCTACAACCCAGAACCTGATGCCACAGGCAACCAGTGTTGCATCAGCCAGTTTCGTTGGGGAGAACGAGTGGGCATTGCTGAAATTTCGGTGAGAGATTACACATTTAAACATCCCCGGTGGCTTTCCGATTTTCAATTCCATGAAAATCACAGGTACATCGGCAATCAGCGTTCGGATTTAAATAGCTACTATTACTATGACTTTCCCGGACGTTATAAAGATGAAAATGGGCAGCGAATAAGTCAGTACCGGTTGGAGGCATTGCGTAATGATGCTTTGCTCGGCAGTGGGCAAAGTGACAGTTTTGCTCTTTTACCGGGCATGTGGTTTACGCTTACCGATCATCCGAAAGAAAAATTTAATGCGCCGTGGCAAATAATCCAAATTACTCACCGCGGTCATCAACCTCAAGCAGATGAGTCCCATTTTGGTAGCAGAGGGACGACTTTGACGAATGGTTTTACCTTTGGTAGTCCCAATCGGGTATGGCGTCCCTTGCCTTACCCGAAGCCACGTATTGATGGCCTGCAAATTGCCACCGTGGTGGGGCCAGAGGGAGAAGAAATATTTTGTGATGAATATGGACGGGTACGGGTGCAATTTGCCTGGGATCGGTATGGCAAGCTTAATGATCAAAGTTCTTGCTGGATAAGAGTTAGCCAAGCTTGGGCTGGACACTGTTGGGGAATGATGACCATCCCGCGTGTTGGTCAGGAAGTACTGGTTGATTTCATGCATGGCGATCCTGACCAGCCGATTATTATTGGTCGTACCTATAATGCCATTAATCTCCCACCGAACCGTTTACCGATGGCAAAAACGCAGATGGTAATCCGATCAAAAACCCATAAAGGGGAAGGGTTTAATGAACTTCGTTTTGATGATGATAAAGGCGGTGAGGAAATCTATATTCATGCTCAGAAGAACATGAAAACGGAGATTTTAAACGATGAAATGGTCAATATTGCGCATAATCAGACTCATCATATTAAACACGACGCCCACTTACGTGTTGATAATGAATATCGTGTTCTGGCGCAGCATGACATTTCCGTTTCAACCGGGCAAAAACTTCATATCAAAGCTGACGATGCGTTGTTGGTACAAAGTGGAAATGAAATTCATCTCAGTTCCGGGGCGAAGGTAGTCATTGATGCCGGCAGTGAGCTCACCTTACAGGCTGCGGGGCATTTTATTAAAATTGATGCCAGTGGTATCAGCAGTAGTGCCGGGATCAGTTTTGCCAGTGGAACACCGGGCACAGGCTCGGGTTGGGGAGGAAAACTGCCAGATAAGCTGGATAAACTGAAACAGGTCAGTGCTGAAATACCAACTCCTGTTGCTAAAGCACCACTTAAAGAAATTTGTCTCAGTTGTTTGATGAAAGCTGAGCTTGAAGAAGCAATAACCGTTATCCGGGGGTAATTATGACACCTGAATTAAACGAAAAACTGGTTAATTATCAGAAAGAACATCCCGGCATTCGGCTTTATGCGTTGGTGAATGGTTTACAGTATGAGCGCTGTTTTGGTGAGGAAATTAATTATATCGCGAGTGTCAACAACCCACTATTTCGGCACTATCCAGATTCAAAAATTGCGTTTGCAGGCCCGTGGCTGTTTGATATGGAATATGCGCATCAATGGCAAGAGAAATTGTCAATACTTGAAGAAACGTATCCGGCAGTATCATGGTTATTAACCTCTCTGTCATTAGATAAGCTGACCCGCCATCTTGTGTCATATTTAAATATTCAACTGCCGACAAAACAGATGGCGCTTCTACGTTTTTATGATCCTCGTATTTTGCATCGCATCAGTGACATTTTTAGCCATGAGCAATTGTCTGCATTCACACATTGTATTAATAAATGGGTTTATCAATACAATGCCACTTATTATTCGGTGTCAGGAGTTCCACTATGATTGAATTGACTCAGGAGCAGTTTGATATTATTACCAAACTGGAAAAACAGACGGTGATTGATCATATACAGGCCGAACTTCTTGCCAAACATGCGGATTTAATTCCTTCCCCATCTTCGCTGAACGAACGGCTAATGGCTGCCTATGATTATTTGCTGACATTAAACTTTCAGGATAAATACTTGATTCAATCCTATTTATCTCTGGTCGCGTTTAATCCTGATTTTCAGCACGCTTTGCCAATCAAGACAGCCCTGGAATCCTCTGATCAAAAATCCGAACAGCAGTTTAAAGATATTCTTTATATTGCAAAAAATAAGATAAACAGGAGACGTTAATATGCCAATACCCTTATTAGCTCCGGTCGCAGTGGGTGCGGCTGAATATGTCGCCAGCGCTTGTGCCGGAGTATTAATTGCGGTTGGGTTGATGGAAGCCAGTAAAGATAAATCCATTATAGAGGATGACGACCTTCACCATAAGAAAACGGATTTTGTGGTAAGCCCTGAAATCACAGATGAAGATCGAAATATCGTCTGGAGCGCCGAAGCCCATGCGGATTTTTGGGAGGACGATGATTTAGGAGATGAATCTGTTGATGCCAGTGCAGTTCAAACTAAAGCCCGGTCTGAAACGGAAGAGTGTGAAAAAACGGAAACTAAAAAAGCGTGCAAGGCTTGCCTTGCTATTCCGATGACAAGTGAAAAATATCGTAAGGTTAGCCGTTGGAGCGCTATCACGATTAACTATCAGCGATTTATTGCGAAAACTAAATATAACCCGCTCACACAAATGATTCAGGAATTTCAATGCCTGAAAGTGACGTTTGATGGCTGGCGACCAGCGTATTGCTTATTTCTGGAAGCCAAAGCGCGGTATGACCAGTTTTTTATTAGTGAGGATGAGCCTAAGGGTTGGTGGAAAGGTGTTAAATCAGCACAAAATCAGGCTGTCAGACATCAGGCCGTCTGTGATGTACTGGATAGTACTCCTCATGTGGAATGGCATTTTTTACAGCCCATCAGTTATGGATATTTTAAAGTACTGTTTAGTAAATATAAAAATATCAGTGTTCACTATACCCCTTGCGACAGTTTAGTTTAACACGAGGTAAACATGGCAATAGTTCGTATAAAAATTAATGTATATTATGAGCAGAGAGAAACCATTACCGCCCATACAGCTTTGATGGATTTGTTTCATATTACACGGCAAATTGATGTCTTTTTTAACCAAGGAAAAGCTTGGTACTTAACTGGCTACTCCCGAAAGGAGGCCCTAAAACATCTTGTGTTTGATGAACAGGGAGCAACGGAGGTTGCCATAAAAAGTTTCGAAAAAGATTATAAGAAAAATTTTCCTGCTCTTATTAATGGAATATGGGATGGTGAAAAGGATGAATTATCCAGTGGCATGAGTTATAGAAAAATGTTAATTGATCGCCCTAATTGGGTCTGGCTGGAAATGAACCTAAGGATTGACAGTCATCAGTTTGATGTTTCTCGATTAATTGATTTTGTCAAATATTTAGCGGCTAGTCGTGATTTTCCTTATATTCAAGTCGAAAATAATGGTTATACCGTAAAAGGCAAACAAGTTTTCCCTGATCGCCTCAGTGTTGGCTGGATGCTTTACCAGCCCTGCATTATTGACAAATCTTATCTGCCTATGGCGGAGGATGTGCTTCCTGTGTATCAAAATAATGAACAGATAGGCACCCTGATTATTACCAAAAGAGGCATCTTTGATGGAAGGAATCAGGATGATATTGATAAATCCAATGATGTTGAAATTCAGTTGGTGAATCTGGGATTACTGCCATTAATTACCGAAATTTGATGAGGAATGATGCTATTTACCAATCGAAAAACGATGGAGAACTTTAATGTCAAAGGCGGTTATTCTGCTGGGTGATACAACAGATCATGGCGGTAAGGTGATTACCGCTATTGATGAATATACTCACAATGGTGTTCCTATTATTGCAAAAAATAAGATAAACAGGAGACGTTAATATGCCAATACCCTTATTAGTTCCGGTCACAGTGGGTGCGGCTGAATATGTCGCCAGCGCCTGTGCCGGAGTATTAATTGCAGTCGGTATCATGGAAGCCGATAAAGATAAATCCGTTATAGACGATGGCAGTATTCAACATAAGAAAACGGATTTTGTAATCAGCCCTGACATTACAGATGAAGATCGAAATATTGTCTGGAGTGCCGAAGCTTATGCGGATTTTTGGGAGGACGATGATTTAGGGGAAGAATCAATTGATACCAGTGCGGTTCAAGTTAAGGCTCAGTCTAAGGCAGAAGAATGTGAAAAAACGGAAACTAAAAAAGAGTGTCAGGCTTGCCTGGCTATTCCGGTGACAGGTGAAAAGTATCGTAAGGTTAGCCGCTGGAGCGCTATCACGATTAACTATCAGCGATTTATTGCTAAAACTAAATATGACCCGACCACACAAATGATTCAGGAATTTCAGTGCCTGAAAGTGACCTTTGATGGCTGGCGGCCAGCGTATTGCTTATTTCTAGAGGCCAAAGCGCGGTATGACCAGTTTTTTAATAGTGAGGGTAGACCTAAAGGGTGGTGGAAGGGGTATCGTTCTGCAAGTAAACAAGCGGGCAGACAACAAGGGGTATGTAATCTGTTAAACCGCATTCCACACGTAGAATGGCATTTTTTGCAGCCGATTAGCTATAACTATTTTAAACCGCTGCTTGAAGCTATGGGTAATATTAGTGCTCACTATACTCCATGTCCTGAATTGAGCAGTACGGTTCAAATAAGAGGTTAAAGATGACTATAGTTCGTATAGATATCAATGTTCGTTATGAAAAACGTGAAACCATTACCGCTAATACGGTGTTAATGGATTTATTTAATGTTACTCAGCAGCTCAATACTGTTTTTAATCGGAAGAAAATCTGGTTTTTAACTGGTTATTCCAGGAGGGAGGCGCTGAAACATATAGTTTTTGATGAGCATGGACCAACAAAAACAGCAATGGCTTATTTTGAAAAATCTTATAAAAAAGATTTTCCCCTACTTGTGGAAGGAATATGGGATGGTGAAAAGGATGAATTAATTAGCAGCATTGACTATTCGAAAATAAAAACGGATCGCCCCAATTGGGTCTGGTTAGCGCTGAATCTGAGAATTGAGAGTCATCATCTTGATTTTTATCGGTTAATTGACTTGATTAAATATTTGGCTGTGATCTGTGATTCACCTTATATTCAGATGGAGACAAACGAATATACATTGCAGAACAATCATGTTTTTCCTGACAGATTAAGTGTCGGTTGGATGCTTTACCAGCCCCGTATTATTGATAAAGCCTATCTGCCAATGGCGGAGGATGTGCTCCCTGTGTATCAAAAAAATGAACAGGTCGGCACGCTGATTATTACCAAAAAAGGCATTTTTGATGGAAGGAATCAGGATGATATTGATAAATCCAATGATGTTGAAATTCAGTTGGTGAATCTGGGATTATTGCCATTAATTACCGAAGTTTAATAGGGATATTATTTCTCAATTGAAAAACGATGGAGAACTTTCATGTTAAAAGCAGTTATTCTGTTAGGTGATCCGACAGATCATGGCGGTAAGGTTATTACCGTTATTGATGAATAGACTTACAATGGTGTGCTTATTATGGCAAAAAATAAGATAACCAGGAGACGTTAATATGCCAATACCCTTATTAGCTCCGGTCGCAGTGGGTGCGGCTGAATATGTCGCAAGCGCCTGTGCCGGGGTATTAATTGCAGTCGGTATCATTGAAGCGGGTAAAGATAAATCCGTTATAGATGATGACAGTATTCAACATAAGAAAACTGACTTTGTAATCAGCCCTGACATCACGGATGAAGATCGAAATATTGTCTGGAATGCTGAGGTCTATGCGGATTTTTGGGAGGACGATGATTTAGGGGAAGAATCCGTTGATACCAGTGCGGTTCAAGTTAAGGCTCAGTCTAAGACGGAAGAGTGTGAAAAAACGGAAACTAAAAAAGAGTGTCAGGCTTGTCTTGCTATTCCGGTGACGAGTGAAAAATATCGCAAGGTGAGTCGCTGGAGCGCCATCACGATTAACTATCAGCGATTTATTGCGAAAACTAAATATGACCCGACCACACAAATGATTCAGGAATTTCAGTGCCTGAAAGTGACGTTTGATGGCTGGCGGCCAGCGTATTGTTTATTTCTAGAGGCCAAAGCGCGGTATGACCAGTTTTTTAATAGTGAGGGGAAACCCAAAAGTTGGTGGAAAGGTGATGAATCAGGCAAAAAACAGGCTGAAAGGCATCAAAAAGTCTGTGATGTTCTAGAAGGCACACCTTATGTAGAATGGCATTTTTTACAACCAATCAGTTATGCTTATTTTAAGGTACAGTTTAGCGAGTATAAAAATATCAGAGTTCATTATACCCCCTACGACAGTTTATTTTAATCTGAGGTCAACATGACAATAGTTCGTATAGAAATAAATGTACGTTATGAACAGCAAAAAACTATTACTGCTAATACGGCATTGATGGATTTGTTTCATATCACACAGCAAATCGATATATTTTTCGGGAAGAAAAAAACATGGTTTTTAAAAGGATATTCCCGAAAAGAGGCATTAAAACATATTGTGTTTGATGAACAAGGGCCTACAGACGAAGCAGTAAGTTATTTTGAAAAATCTTATAAAAAAGACTTTCCTTCACTTATTGAAGGTATATGGGATGGTGAAAAGGATGAGTTATCTAGTAGTGTTAGTTATAATAAATTGTCAACAAAAGGTCCTAACTGGGTTAGGTTAGAACTCAATTTGAAAATTGACAGTAGTCAGCTTGGTATTTCCCAGTTAATTGAGCTTGTCAAATATCTAGTGACCAGCCGTGACTTCCCTTATATTCAGGTCGAAACCAACGAATATACATTACGGAATAAACAAGTTTTCCCTGATCGCTTAAGTGTTGGTTGGATGCTTTACCAACCCCGCATTATTGATAAGTCTTACCTGCCTATGGCGGAAGATATGCTCCCTGTGTATCAAAATAATGAACAGATCGGCACCCTGATTATTACCAAAAAAGGCATCTTTGATGGAAGAAATCAAGAGGATATTGATAAATCCAATGATGTTGAAATACAGTTGGTGAATCTGGGATTACTGCCATTAATTACCGAAGTTTAATGGGAGTGATGTTATTTACCAATCGAAAAACGATGGAGAACTTTCATGTCAAAAGC